>JACDDJ010000775.1:476-2403 GCA_013817065.1 Acidobacteriota bacterium | reverse complement strand
AGAGATCCTGCCGGAATCGGCCTGCCGCGACTTCGTCGTTCAAGTCCGCATTGGTCGCCGAGATGATCCGGACGTTGACACGGCGCGTGCGTGAGGATCCGAGCCGCTCGAATTCACCGGTCTCGATGACGCGCAGCAACTTCGCCTGCTGGCTCATGGGGACATTAGCGATCTCGTCGAGGAAGAGGGTGGCCTGGTCGGCGAGCTCAAAACGTCCGACCCGGTCCGCCTTGGCGTCCGTAAAGGCGCCGCGGACGTGCCCGAACAACTCGCTCTCGAAAACCCCTTCCGACACGCCGCCGGAGTTCACGATCACCATCGGGCGCGAAGCGCGGCTCGAGACGGCGTGCAGGGCGCGCGCGATGACGCCCTTACCTGTACCGTTCTCGCCGAGTACCAGGACGTTGGCATCCGACGGACCGACCCGGGAGACGACCTGCAGGACGCTCTGCATGGCCGGCGATTCCGCGACGATGTTGGGCATGCCCTCGCCGCGAAGGATCGAGTTTTCCGCTTCGAGACGCTGCCCCTTTCGAAGTGCCTGGCTCAGTTCGATCTGGGTGCGGACGATCGCCAGCAGGCGCGCGTTGTCCCAGGGCTTCTGAATGAAGTCGCGAGCGCCGCGGCGCATCGCCTCGACCGCGACTTCGACGCTGCCCCATGCCGTCATCACGACAACCGGAAGCGTCGGATCGATCGCCTGGATCCGCGACAGGAGGTTGAGACCTTCTTCGCCTGAAGTGGTATCCCGTGTGTAGTTCAGGTCGATCAATGCCAGATCGAACTCGCGCGCTTCCACCGCGGCGAGGACGCCAGCGGGGGAGGACGCGGTTTCGAGCTGGAACCCTTCCCCCTTGAGCAGCAGCCGTAACGCCTCGAGCACGTCCGACTGGTCGTCCGCAGTCAGCACGCGCGGATCAGCAGTGCGCGGCCGGGGCCGGTCAGGATCGTGAGCGGGGTGGTCTTTCAAGTGGTCAGTGATGAGCATGGTCCTGGGGAGCGGTCACGTGCGGGTCAACACGTGCGGGCGGAAGGCTGAAGTCCGAGACATTCGTTCTTCAGCCTTCCGGTAGTAAGGCTAGTGCTCCATGTGGAAGCCGCTCTCTTCGAGTTCCTTCTCCCCACGCTTGCCGGTGCCGTCCTCTTCGACGACGCGGCCGTCGAACAGGTGGATCGACCGGTCGGCGTGGCGCGCATAACGCGGATCGTGCGTCACCATGCAGATCGTCGCGCCTTCACGGTGCAGCTCACGCAGCAGCTCCATGACGGCTTCGCCGTTCTTGGAGTCGAGGTTACCGGTCGGCTCGTCGGCCAGCAGGATCGACGGGGAACCCGCGACCGCACGGGCGACTGCCACGCGCTGCTGCTGACCGCCTGAGAGCTGGCTGGGCAGGTGCTTGGCGCGGTGCGCCATGCCGACCTTCTCGAGCGCCGCCATCACGCGCTCCTTGCGCTCGGCCGACTTCATGCCGCGATAGGTGAGCGGCAGCTCGACGTTCTCATACACGTTGAGATCGCCGATCAGGTTAAAGCTCTGGAAGATGAAGCCGATCTCGCGGTTGCGGACGCGGGCGCGTTCCGACAGCGGCAGGTCGGCCACCGACTTGCCATTGAGGATGTACTTGCCTTCCGTCGGCGAGTCGAGCAGGCCGAGGATGGAAAGGAGCGTCGACTTGCCGCAGCCCGACGGCCCGGCGATGGCGATGTATTCGCCGCTCTTGATTTCGAGGTGGATCCCGGCGAGTGCGTGCGTCTCGACTTCGTCGGTGAAGAACACCTTCGTGACGCCATCGAGGTGGATCAGCGTCTGCCCTGTACTGCTCATTCTCGCTCCTTTTATGTATCGGCTTATGTATCGGCGGGGACCCCTGTACCCCGCCTGGCGGCCTTCACTCGCTCTCGCTCCGTTCCGGCCGCTCTACTAAGG
>JACDDJ010000775.1:0-466 GCA_013817065.1 Acidobacteriota bacterium | reverse complement strand
GCTCTGTTCCCTGCTACTGCGGTGTTCTTGCCCGATCGTCGTTAATTCAGTCGTATCCGGTCGAATGCGTCTTGCGCCGACATGTCGGAGAGGATCACCTGGTCACCGGGCTGGAGCCCCTCCAGAACTTCGATCTCGTTGACCGAGCTGCGGCCAAGCCTGACCTGCACCCGGTGCGCTTCGCCGTTGCCATCGAGTTTGAACAGCATCACGGTGCTGTTTTCCTGGCCAAAGGCGGGCCGGCCCACCTTGATGACGTCGGGCAGCTTCTCGAGGGTGATCGTGCCATCGACGCTCAGGTCCGGGCGCGCACCGGCCGGCAGCGCGCCGTCGAGCGAAATGTCGACGCCGACCGTGCCGCCGGTGGCAGTCGGATCGATGCGCATGACTTTGCCCTGGATGACGCCGTTACGCGTATCGACTTCCGCCATCTGGCCGATGCGGATGTCCTTGGTCTGTGTCTCTG
>JACDDJ010000161.1 GCA_013817065.1 Acidobacteriota bacterium | reverse complement strand
AACCAGGCTGTGCAGAGAGGCCCTTGGGGTGTCAGCCGGGGCAGCGCGCCGGATGGTGGTGATGCACCAGTTGATGACCTGTGCCGTCGCGGGCGCTTACGCCGCCTGGGCCAGTGCGTATCTGCCCCGGCTGGTGGGCCTCGTCCGATGAGCGCACGTGGGATGTTGACGGCAGCGTTCGTGGTGCTCCTGCTTGCGGGCACCATCAGGGATCGAGCAGGGGAGGCCGGTGTCCGCTCGCCCGGCGTTCTCGCTGCTGACCTCCACGTTCATCCCTTCCCGGGCGATGGCGTACTCACCGTACGTCAACTTCAACGCGAGGCAACCCGTCGCGGCCTCGATGTGATTGCCATCGCCGGTCACAACAATCGCGTCGCTCTCGCGCTGGCACGTTGGTTTGGGCCGTTCTCGGGTGGTCCATTGGTGCTCGAGTCGCAGGAGCTCACCACGCCCGACTTTCACATAATTGCTGTGGGCGTGCGCACAATAATCGACTGGCGGCACTCGGTGCCCGAGGCGGTGCAGGCCATTCATGCCCAGGGAGGTGTCGCAATCGCGGCCCACCCGGTTCGCCTCGCGTGGAAGCCCGCGGACGAGGCGTCCCTCACCTCTGTCGACGGGGTCGAGGTGGCGCATCCGATCGCACAACGGACGGGATCATCCCGGCGTGAGATCGACGACTTCTTTGCCCGCGTTCGGGCCGTGAATCCGGACGTCGCGCCGATCGGCTCCACGGACTTTCATGCCGCCGCGCCTCTCGGACTCTGCCGCACCTATCTGCTCACATCAGACCGGTCCGCGGAGGGCGCGATGGAGGCGATTCGGCAGGGGCGGACGGTCGCGCAGGATCAGTTCGGACGGCTCGTCGGCCGGCCGGAACACGTCGTCGAGGTGGAGCGGTGGCGCGCGGCGTCAGCGCCTGTGACCGCAGTCCCGGTGCTCGATCGTCTCATTGCACTGGGCGCACTCATCGTACTCGCGCTTTCGATCTCCCGGCGGTAAGGCCGGTCGCCGCGGCGTTACAATTCCTCCATGGAGAGATTATTTCGCCGCCCCCTGATCACCGCCGCTGCGTTTGCGGTCTGCGGAACTGTCGCCGCTGCGCAGCTGCAGTATCCGTCCACGCGCAAAGTCGACCAGGGCGATACCTATCACGGCGCCAAAGTGGCGGACCCGTATCGATGGCTGGAGGACGATACGTCCACGGAGACGACGGCCTGGGTCCAGGCGCAGAACAAGGTGACGTTTCCCTACCTGGAGAAGATTCCCTACCGCGACGAGCTCCAGGCCCGCGTCAAGCAGCTGAATGACTACGAGAAGTACACCGCCCCGTCCCGGAAAGGGCCGTACGTGTTCTTCCGCAAGAACAGCGGGCTGCAGAACCAGAGCGTTCTCTACATCCAGAAGGGCATGAACGGAAAGCCCGAGGTGCTGATCGATCCCAACACCTGGGGAGATACGGTCGCACTCTCCACGTTCGTGCCTTCCAAAGACGCGAAGTACGCCGTCTACGGCATCTCCCGCAGCGGTTCTGACTGGCAGGAGCTGAAGGTGATGGAGCGCGCCACGAAAAAGACCCTGCCGGATACGGTCGAATGGGTGAAGGTGTCCGGCGCCGCGTGGTACGGTGACGGCTTCTTCTACAGCCGCTACCCGACACCGGAACAGGGCAAGGAGAAGGCGTCCATCAACGAGCACCACCAGGTGTTCTTCCACAAGGTGGGCACGCCGCAGTCGGCGGACGTTCTCGTGTTCGAGGACAAGGACAACCCACAGCGCTTCCACACTGTCGATACGACGGAAGACGAGCGCTTCGCGATCCTCGACGTCTCGGACCGAGGAAAGGGCAAGGACGGCAATGCGCTGTTCGTCCGCGACCTATCGAAGGGAGAGACGACGTTCAAGCCGCTCTTCCCGGAGATTGGCGATTCCACCTACTCGGTTCTGGACAATGTCGGTGGCCACCTTCTCGTCCAGACCAATCACAACGCGCCCAACTGGAGGGTGATCAAGGTCGATCCCGCCAAACCCGCGGAGGCGAACTGGACCGATGTGTTGCCCGAGCAGCCCGAACCGATCCAGGGCGCCGGAACGGCGGGTGGGAAGCTGTTCGCCACCTACCTCAAGGACGTCACCACTCGCGCCTACGTCTACAGCCTCGACGGCAAGCTCGAGCACGAAGTGACGCTGCCAGGCCCCGGTGTGGCGAGTGGCTTCGGCGGCACCAGGGACGCGGAGTTCGTCTTTTACGGATTCAACTCACTGACCGTGCCGCCGACGATTTTCCGTTACGACATCGCGTCGAAGAAGAGCCGTGTCTTCCGAGCACCGAAGGTGCCGGGCTACGACGCCTCGCAATACGAGACCAAGCAGGTTTTCTACCCAAGCAAGGACGGGACGAAGATCCCGATGTTCCTGGTCCACAAGAAGGGGCTGGCGCTCGATGGGAACAATCCGACGCTGCTCTATGCATATGGTGGCTTCAACGTGGTGCAATCGCCGTCGTTCAGCGCGGCGCGGCTGGCGCTGCTGGAGCAGGGCGTGGTCTACGCCTCGGCGAACCTGCGCGGCGGTGGGGAATACGGTGAGGCGTGGCACGAGCAGGGCATGAAATTGAAGAAGCAGAACGTGTTCGACGACTTCATCGCCGCCGCCGAGTGGCTGATTGCCAACAATTACACATCGACTCCACGGCTGGCCATCCAGGGCGGATCCAACGGCGGCTTGCTGGTCGGCGCAGTCATGAATCAGCGTCCGGATCTGTTTGGCGTCGCCCTGCCGGCGGTCGGCGTCATGGACATGCTGCGTTTCCACAAGTTCACGATCGGCTGGAACTGGATTGCTGACTACGGATCGAGCGATAACCCGGAAGAGTTCAAGGCCCTCTACGCCTACTCGCCGCTCCATAACATCAAGAAGGGCGCAAAGTATCCGGCGACTCTGATCACCACCGCCGATCACGATGACCGCGTCGTCCCGGCGCACTCGTTCAAATACGCGGCGGCGCTGCAGGAGCTCGCCAGCAAGGAGACGCCGATCCTGATCAGGATCGAGACGAAGTCGGGTCACGGTGCAAGCAATCTGACCAAGTCTCTCGAGACCGCGGCGGACATCTATGCGTTCATGCTGCACAACATGAAGGTCACGCCACGGAGGATCGTCAGCCAGCCTCACGTATTGCGATCCCATATGAGACTGTGGAAACCTATGGCCTCGCCATAGGAGGTACAGGGTGGGCAACAAGACGGACGTCTGGCAGGGCACGCTGGCGCTGATGGTGCTGAAGACCCTCGAGCTCATGGGCGCACAGCATGGGTACGGGATCGCGCGGCGCATCGAGCAGACCAGCGGCGATAGCCTCGTGCTCAACTACGGCACGTTGTATCCGGCGCTGCTGAAGCTCGAGCAGGAAGGCTACATCGCGTCGGAATGGGGCGTCTCCGAGAACAACCGGAAGGCCAAGTTCTACAGCCTGACCCGTGCCGGCCGGAAGCAAGTGGCGGCGGCGGCACGCGAGTGGGAGCGGACGACCGCGATCCTCGCTCGATTCCTGTCCACGGAGAAGCCGTCGTGAGGGCGCTGCGGCCTACACAGTGGAGCTCAGGCGAGCGACTGACTCGGTGACTGCACCGCCGGTCGCCTGCGTAGTCTCGGTAAGCCCGAGCCAGTGGATCGCGAAATACTCACCGACATCTCCACACTTGTTGACCCGCTCGCCTCGGGTACCTACTATGCCGTCGTCGTCGCCATCGGCTCTGGTGGATCCGCCGGTAGCAGTCCGTCGGGCGTGTTTACGAAGTGATCGGCTACGGCCGGAATATTGCACTCCTCAGTGTTGCACGCCGAAGCGGCGCGCAACATTTCAGCGCCTGGTGACAGGCGACAGGAGAGAACGAATGGCCGAGATGGGAACACTGCACGATGCTTTTCTAGATGAACTGCGGGACGCGTACGACGCGGAAAAGCAGGTAACGAAGGCGCTGCCGAAGATGGCAAAAGCAGCCACCTCGCCGGGGCTGCGCACCGCGTTCCAAGCACACCTCGAAGAGACACGGGGTCAGGTGGCTCGATTGGAAGAGGTATTCGCCGCTCTCGGCGAGAAGGTCCGTGGCAAGCACTGCGACGGCATGGCCGGCATCATCGAAGAAGGGAAGTCCGCGATGGAAGAGGACTTCGACGACTCGACGATGGACGCTGCGTTGATCGCTTCGGCGCAGCGTGTGGAGCATTATGAAATGGCCGCGTATGGAACACTCGTGGCCTGGGCGCGGGCGATGGGCCATACCGAGGCAGCCGACCTCCTCGAGGAAACGCTCGACGAAGAGAAGGCGACCGACGCGAAGCTGACCCAACTGGCTGAGGGAGGCATTAACCAGGAAGCAGCCGATGCTGCCCATCCGGAAGACGGCGACGGCGACGGCGACGAGGAAGCGCCAATGGCCCGCAAGACGGGCGGCGGCGGCGGCGGACGCGGCGGGGCCAAGGATCAGAAGAGCGCCAAGAAGACCGCTAAGAAGAAGAGCGGGAGCTCAGGACGCCGACGCTAGACTGACCACCGTCGACGCGTGCCCGCGAGCACAAAGGCCGGCCGGGATCTCTCCCTGCCGGCCTTCCGTACGTACAACCGTCGCAATCTGGGAGTTGGACATTCGGGAGTTGTAGTTGGGCATTGGTAGTTAACGCGCGCGAGCGCGTTGACTACATCCCGGTCAGCGTTTTCAGGATCTGCAGCCGCGCTCGGTCCCCGCTGGTCGCAAGATCGGTATCAGCCGAGAGTGCGGCAAAGGCCGCGCGCAAGATCAGCTTGATGTTTTGCACGGGCGGCCCGGCTGAGCCGGTTACGGAAAACGGGTAGAATCCCCCGGTGGTTGCCGACCTGAGACTCGCGGCGCGGCGGCTGCTCGCCACTCCCCTCTTCACTTCATTTGCCATCCTCTCGCTGGCGATGGGCGTTGCGGTCACCACCGCCGTGTACTCCGTCGTCGATTCCATCTTTCTGCGGGATGCCGGCGCGCGCGATCCGGATCGCCTCGTCTTCGTCGTGTCGCCCTACGACGCACGGCTAATCAGGGGCTCGATCTCACTGCCGGATTTCCAGGATCTCCGCGCCGGGCAGACGTCCTTCAGCGCCATCTCGGCGTCGGCGTCGTTCTCTCCGGGGGTCGCCTCTTCTTCCACGACCGAGCTCCTCACCGCCGAAGCGGTGGACGGCGCGTACTTCTCGACGCTGGGCGTCTCGCCGGCGATCGGCCGGACGATCGAACCGGCCGACGATGAGAGTGCGGCGCGCGTTGTCGTCTTGAGCCACCCGCTGTGGCGCACACGGTTTGCGGCGAATCCGGCCATCGTCGGCCAGACGATCCGGATATCGGGTCAGCCCTTCGAAGTGGTCGGGGTCGCAGCCGCGTCGTTCGAAGGCGCGACCGGCGGCATACCCGGCACCCGGCTCTGGATCCCGCTGTCCGCCGAACCATCCTCTCAGCCTCCCTCTTTTGCGCAGCGCGATCGCCGAAGGCTGGCGCCGCTTCGGGCTGACGCTGATCGCGCTGGTGGCGCTGGTGCTGGTCGTCGCCTGCACCAACCTCGCGAATCTCGTGCTCGCGCGAGGTGCGGCAAGACAGCACGAAGTTGCTGTCCGCCGCGCGCTCGGCGCGTCGCGCTGGCGCCTCGTCCGCGAACAATGCACCGAAAGCCTGCTCCTGGCGACGGGCGGCGCGCTGGCCGCTTATGTGATCTTCCAGGGGCTGTGCGTTCTCATGGACGTCGAGTTCAACCTCACGCTGCCGATGGAAGGACGCTGGCCGCTGGCGATCCGGCCTGCCGCAAACGCGACGGCGCTGTGGACCGCAGCGGCCTGCCTGCTGGTTTCGCTCGTGGTGTTCGGACTCGAACCGGCGCTGCAGCTGACGCGCACGCGCGATCTGCGCGGCGAGCTGGCGCTCGGAACAGGAGTGCTCGGCGCGCCGCGGACCCGCCGTCAGCGGACGCTGCTGCGCTGGCAAGTGGCGATCTCCGCCGGCTTCTTCATCGTCGCGACGATGTTCGTGAAATACACGATCGCGGAGGCGCAGCATGACTCAGGCGTCGACCTCGAGCGTCTCGGCGTCGCCGTGCTGAATCTCCGGGCGCAGCAATGGGACGAGGCGCGGGGGCGACACACGGTCGACCGCGTGGTGGAAGAGACGCGCAAGGACCCGGCCGTCGAGGCGGTGTCGGTCTCGACGGGCATGCCGCTCGGGCTCCCGGCCATTCGCCTGACACTCTCGCAGCCCGACAGCGGGATCGCCGGCCCTGCCGATCGGTACGGCGCCGTTGGCGTCGCCGCGACCCCGTCGCTATTCAGAACCATCGGGGTGCCCATCCTGCGCGGCCGGGGTTTCGACGAACGCGACCATGCCGGGGCTGCGCCGGTCGCCGTCATCAGCGAGTTCACCGCGCGACACGTCTTCGGCGCCGGCGAGGCCATCGGGCGGCCGCTGGTCGTGCAGGGGACCTCGCGGGTGACGGCGACCGTCGTCGGCGTCGCGCGCGACACGGATGTCGGCTATGTCTTCGGCGAAGCACGCCCGGTCGTGTACCTGCCGCTCACTCAGCGCTACGAGCCGTTCCTGGCGATCGTCGCGCGCTCGACTGGAGATGCCGCACTGGCCGTCAACGCGCTGCGCGGGGCGCTCCGCCGCGCCGATCCGGATCTCGCCGCGGAGGTGACCGGAACTGGCCGGACGGTCCTCACCGGGGCGTACGTCTTTCTCCGCGCCGCCGGGATGTCGGCGCTCGGGCTTGGCGCCCTGACGCTGGCCCTTGCGATGGTCGGCCTGTTCGGCATCCAGTCGCACATCGTCGCGTACCGGACGCGCGAAATCGGCGTGCGCATGTCGCTCGGCGCCAGCCCGGGACAGATCCAGCGAATGGTCCTGAAAGACGGTTACCGTCCGGTCGTGGACGGACTGGCCATCGGGCTTTTCATCGGCGTGATCGGGCGGACGATCGTGCGCGCCTACATGGAGCTGGAGGTCAGCGTCGTGGATCCGTGGCTGTTCTTCGTCGTCCCCGTCCCGCTGATCGCGACCGCGTTCTGCGCCTGCTACTTCCCGGCACACCGGGCGGCGGGTGTGGACCCGAACGTCGCGCTGCGCCACCTGTAACGCACCCGCGACGATCTCAGGGTTGATTGAGTCTGAACGCGAGGATCGTCGATCCCGCGGCGACCGCGATGTACTGCTTGCCGTCGA
The DNA here is from genome assembly GCA_013817065.1 of Acidobacteriota bacterium. Lineage (GTDB taxonomy): Bacteria > Acidobacteriota > Vicinamibacteria > Vicinamibacterales > 2-12-FULL-66-21 > JACDCA01. The sequence goes on along the minus strand of JACDDJ010000161.1, from coordinate 1,247 downwards.
ACATGTAGGTCATCGTCCTGGAGGCGACGGGGGGGACGAGCGGGCGCTGGCGGCGGCGGGGCCTGCCGATCGTGGTCGCGAACCCACGGCAGGTGCGCGACTTCGCGAAGGCCACCGGCCAACTCGCCAGGACCGATGCGTTGGATGCCGACGGCTTGGCGCTGTTCGCCGAGCGAGTCCGTCCCACGCCTCGTCCGCTCCTGGATGCGACCGTGCACGCGTTGGATGCGGTGATCACCCGGCGTCGGCAGTTGCTGGACATGCTGACCGCCGAGCGGAATCGGCTGGAGCACGCGCTGGGCCCGATTCGGCGCGGGCTCACCGATCATTCGGTGGCTCGAGCAACGGGTCGCCGACGACGAGGAAGGCAGGCAGAATACCCTGAGGGATGGCGGGCGCCGCGACCGTATCTGCGGATCGTGCCTCAGCCACGCTAGCGCCGCTGGATGCCCGGGAGCAGGACGCGAGCATTGAAAGCCGCGCCATAATCGCCTGATGGCGATCCACGACGAAACCCTCGACCAGGACACCGTACTCGGCGTGCTCGAAGACGCGCGCGTGGCGCTCGAGCGCGAGAGTGGCGACGTCCGTGTCAGCACGTGTGATGCGCTCGGCCTCGGCAGCGATGAATGGGCCGCGTGCCGCGCCGAGCTCGTCGAGCAGTTGCAGGACGCGCAGGACTGGGTCGAAAAGGAGGAGGTCCTCAAGACGGTGGACGACGCGCCTGTCGACTCGGATGACGGGCCGGATTTCGTGCCCGCCAACCAGACGCTCGCGCTGGTGCAGAGCGCGATGGAGGAAGAGCTCGATCGCGGTCCGAACCGCCGCTTCTTCCCGCGTGATCCCAAGTGGCTGTCCGTGCTGTATCAGCGGCTGCGGTCACGCGCTCGCGGCAAGGCGCCGTTTTCACAGCATGCGCACGCGTCCGACTTCCAGTTCGCCCTCCCCGCGCGGTGCCGTGTCGCGCTGGTGTCGGACTGGGGCACGGGGAACGGCCACGCTATCGCCGTCGCGCGGCAGATTGCGGAACGCCGGCCCGACCATGTGATTCATCTAGGCGACGTGTATTACTCGGGGACGCCGCGCGAGATGCAGAAGAACTTTCTCAGCGTCTGGACTGGGCACGGCCCACGGGATGCACGCTATTGGGCGCTCAACGCGAATCACGAGATGTACAGCGGCGGCTACGGCTACTTCCAGCACGTCCTGCCCGCGTTCGGGCAACCGGCCAGCTATTTCAACCTGCA
>JACDDJ010000160.1 GCA_013817065.1 Acidobacteriota bacterium | reverse complement strand
GTATTCGGCGACCGTGAGGCCGCTCAGCGCGACGCGGAGGCGCGCACCCGGCGGCTCCGTCATCTGGCCGTAGACCAGTGCGGCGCGCGACTTCGACAGGTCCTCGGCGTTGATGACGCCGCTTTCCTGGAATTCCAGCCAGAGGTCGTTGCCTTCACGCGTCCGCTCGCCGACGCCGGCAAACACCGACACGCCGCCGTGCTTCATCGCCACGTTGTGAATCAATTCCTGGATGATGACCGTCTTGCCGACACCGGCGCCGCCGAACAGCCCGATCTTGCCGCCGCGGACGTAGGGCTCGAGCAGGTCGATGACCTTGATCCCGGTCTCGAACATCTGCAATTCGGTCGACTGGTTCTCGAGGCTCGGCGCCTTGCGGTGGATGGACCAGCGTTCGGCCGACTCCACCGGACGGTCCGGGAAGTCGACCGGTTCGCCAAGAACGTTCATGACGCGGCCGAGCGTCGCCGCGCCTACCGGCATCGTGATCGGTGAACCGGTATCGACCGCCGCCATCCCGCGCTGCATGCCGTCGGTCGGCTTCATCGCGACCGTCCGAACCCGGTTTTCGCCAAGGTGCTGCTCGACTTCGACGATGACGTCGATCGGCGTGCCGCCGCCGGCACCGTCCGACTTGATGTGGACGGCGTTGTAGATCTCCGGCAAGGCGCCGTCTGCGAATTCGATGTCGACGACGGGACCGATGACCTGGACGACTTTGCCGATCTTTTGTGCTGCTGGTGCTGCTGTTGCCATGATTTTCCTAGTTACAGAGCCTGGGCGCCTGAAACGACTTCGATGATCTCTCGCGTGATCGCCGCCTGTCGAACCTTGTTCATGTAGAGCGTCAGGCTCTCGATCATCTCGCCGGAGTTCCGCGTTGCCGCGTCCATCGCGGTCATCTGCGCGGCGTAGAACGCGGCGTTGGACTCGAGCAGGGCGCGGAATATCTGGACCTCGACGTGGGTCGGGATGAGCGTCGTCAGAAGCTGCTCCGGCGCCGGCTCGTAGATGTAGTCGGTCGTCGGCGCGGTACCTTCCGGGGCCTCGATGTCGAGACGCGCGATCGGCAGCAGGCGCTCGATCACGACGCGCTGCACCATCACCGACTTGAACTCGTTGTAGACCAGGTAAACGCTGTCGATCTCGTTGTTCAAAAACGCGTCCATCGCGGCGTGCGCGATCGACTTGGCGTGGTCGTAGTTCACCTTGGCAAACAGATTGACCTGCTCGTAGCGGACTTCGAAGCCGCGCCGCGCAAAGAAGTCACGACCGCGCCGGCCGACCAGGCCAAGCGCGACCTCGCGGCCGGGATTCTCGGTGATGAACTGGCCGGACGACTTGATGACGTTGGTGTTGAAGCTGCCGCACAAACCACGGTCCGCCGTGATGACGATCAGCAGCACGCGTCCGCCAGCCTTGGGCGGCGTGCGCAGGTCGAGCAGCGGGTGCATCGACGGGTCGACGCGCGCCGCGAGGCTGTTCAGCACGCGCAGCATCTGCGAGGCGAACGGCCTTGCCTGCGTCGTCCGCTCCTGCGCCCGGCGCAGCTTCGACGCGGCGACCATCTTCATCGCCTTGGTGATCTGCTGCGTCGACTTGACCGCGCGGATTCTACGACGGATATCTAACAAAGAAGGCATTTGCTACTTGTACCTGTCAACTCCCAACTTCCAATTCCCAACCTCCAACTCCAGTCCGTTTGGAAGTTGGGAGTTGGGAGTTGGGCATTGGGAGTTAGCGGCGCCCTAGACCGCCGCCGCGGCCGTCTTTCGCGCCGCGACGAACTGATCGCCGAATTCCTTCAGCGACTGACCGAGGTCCGCCTTGATCGCATCGTCGATCTGCTTCTTCTCGGCGAACGATGACATCAGCTGTGGCTTGCGCGTGTCGAGGAACTGGAACAGCTCGGTTTCGTAGACGCGGACGTCTTCGACTTCGACCGCGTCGAGGTAGCCGTTGGTCGCCGCGTAGATCATGATGACCTGCTTCTCGACCGGCAGCGGCTGGTACTGCGGCTGCTTCAGCACCTCGACGAGGCGCTTGCCGCGATTGAGCTGGTTCAGGGTGCCCTTGTCGAGATCGCTGCCGAACTGCGCAAATGCGGCGAGCTCGCGATACTGCGCGAGGTCGAGTCGCAGCGAACCGGCGACCTGGCGCATCGCTTTGACCTGGGCCGAGCCACCGACGCGCGAGACCGAGTTACCGACGTTGATCGCCGGGCGAACGCCCTGGTGGAACAGGTCGCTCTCGAGGAAGATCTGGCCGTCGGTGATCGAGATGACGTTGGTCGGAATGTAGGCCGAAAGGTCGCCGGCCTGCGTCTCGATGATCGGCAGCGCCGTCAGCGACCCGCCACCCAGCTCCTTGTTCAACTTCGCGGCGCGCTCGAGCAGTCGGGAGTGAAGATAGAAAACGTCGCCGGGGTAGGCTTCGCGGCCGGGCGGACGGCGCAGCAGCAGCGAGATCTCACGATAGGCCTGGGCGTGCTTCGAAAGGTCGTCGTAGACCACCAGCGCGTGGCGGCCGCTGTCGCGGAAGAACTCGCCCATGGTACACGCTGAGTACGGGCTGATGTAGAGCAGCGGCGCCGGATCCGACGCGCCGGCCGCGACCACGATGGTGTACTCCATCGCGCCTGCTTCTTCGAGCGTGCGCACCACCTGCGCGATCGTGGACTGCTTCTGTCCGATCGCGTTGTAGATGCAGATGACGTCTTTCCCCTTCTGGTTGATGATCGCGTCGATCGCAACGGCGGTCTTGCCGGTCTGGCGGTCGCCGATGATCAGCTCGCGCTGACCGCGGCCGATCGGCACCATCGAGTCGATCGCCTTCAGACCGGTCTGCATCGGCTCCTTGACCGGCTGACGATCGACGACGCCGGGGGCGATGCGTTCGATCTCCGAGAAGCGCTTCGTGGCGATCGGACCCTTACCGTCGATCGGCTGACCGAGCGCGTTGACGACACGGCCGATCAGTTCCTCGCCAACCGGCACCGAGATGATGCGGCCGGTCCGCTTGACCGGGTCGCCTTCGCGGATGTCCTTGAACTCGCCGAGGAGCACCGCGCCGACGCTTTCCTCTTCGAGGTTCAGCGCGATGCCGAACACGCCGTGCGGAAACTCGAGCATCTCGCCGGCCATCGTCTTTTCGACACCGTGGACGCGCGCGATGCCGTCCCCGATGCTGACGATGGTGCCGACTTCGGCGACGTCGACGTCGACGGCATAGCTGCCGATCTGATCGCGGATGATCTTGGAGATTTCTTCTGCTTTGATGTCCATGTTTTATTCTGCGGCTGCAGCCGTCAAACGTTCCTTTACCTTCTGCAACTGGGTGGTCACGCTGCCGTCGTAGACGGTGCTGCCGATGCGTGCCACGGCGCCGCCGATGATCGACGGGTCGACGCTGGCGGCGAGCTGCACCTCGCGGCCGGTCGCGCGTGCCAGCCCCTGCTGCAGCGCGGCAATCCGATCCTGGGGTAACGCCACCGCGGTGGTGAGCTGCGCGTGAACTACCTGCGCGTTCTCCATCAAGCGTGCTTCGTATGCAGTCGCGAGCTCGGGCAAGAGCACCAGCCGGTCGCGCTCGGCGAGCATGAGCACGAGCTTCTGGACGATCGGGCTGGTCGGACCGGCAGCCGCGAACAACTGTTCGACGACGGCGCGTTTCCGCTGCGCCGGTATTGCCGGATTGGCAAAGGCGCGCGACAGCGGTTCGTTCTCAGCCACCAGCCGCGCGAATCCCTCGATATCGCGGCCGGCCTGCTGGATGTCCCCTTCTTTGCGCGCCACGTCGAACAAAGCGCGGGCGTATCGAGTCGCGGCAACGCGGCTGGTCATCGGGCCGCCCTCGAGGCGGCGCCGCCTGGTGCCGACAGCTGCCTCACGTACCGATCAACGAGGCGCATCTGATCGTCCGGCGTGATGGTGCGGCGGATCCGCGTTTCGGCGACGCCGACCGCGAGGGCCGCGGCCTGCTCCGTCAGTTCGCGCCGCGCGATCCGCATCCGCGTATCGATCTCGCGTCGCGTCTGCTCGAGCAGTCGCGTCCGTTCTGCAGCAGCCGTCTGGATGATCCTTGCCTGCTCGGCCTTCACGTCTTCGGCGCCCTGGCGCTTCAGCGCTTCGAGTTCCGCCGGCAGCGCCTGCATGCGCTTTTCGATCTCCGCCAGTTGCGCGGTCGCGGCCGCGCGCATCTCGGCCGCCGTCACGAGGTCCTGGCGGATCTGCGCCGAGCGCGATGAAAGATAGCCGGCGACGGGAGCACGCAGGAAGTAAACGAGCACGCCAATCAGCAACCCAAAGTTCAGGAGCTTGGCGCCGACTTCAACCACCGCGCTCCCGCCTTCGGCGGCGGCCGAGAGCGGTGCGATGCCGACGACGCAGACGAGCAGGGCAGTGGCGATGATGATTCGCGGAAAGTTCATGAGCGGTCAGGACACCTTGCGACCGAGGATCCGCTCGGCGACGGCGGCGCCGAGCGCGTCGGCATCCGCTTCGAGGCGGCGCTTCGCTTCTTCGGTTTCGGCCTTCAACTGGGTAGATGCAGCGGCGACCTGTGCCTCGGCCTCGGCCCGGGTCTGCGCCATCGCCTCGCTGCGCTCGGCGGTCGCGGTTCGGCGCATTTCGTCCATCTGCTTGTAGATCTCGCCGCGGGCGGCGGTCGTCTTCTGGTCGAACTCGGCCGCAGCGGCGCGCGCCTGATTGGCCGAACGCTCGGCGAGCTCACGCGCAGAGCGGGTCGCCTGTTCGCGCTCATTCATGACACGCAGCAGCGGACGGAGCAGCAGGCGGTCGATGATGACCGTCAGCAGCATGACAAAAAAGATGACCCAGAAAACCGACAGATCCGGGAGCACGTAACCTCTCCGAGCAGATGGGTTTCAGTCGCTTATTCGGCGACGACACAAAACGTCAATTTATACCATCGACGGCGCTGTCGGCGCAACGAGCAGCTTGTACGTTTGGCGAACAAGGTGGACGAATCTGCCAGCAAAATCGCCCGAAGGTGACTATCGGACCCGGATGAGCAAACCGCCGTCGGGATGGACGTCACCGATCTCCACTGCCGGCACGCCGATGGCCTGCAAAGCCGCGAGTGCGCTGTCAGCTGCGGCCGGGTCGATCGCTACGAGAAGTCCCCCGGACGTCTGGGGGTCGAATAGCAGGTCGGCAATACCTGGATCCACGGATGGATCGATGGCAATGCGAGCACCGAAGTGCTGCCGGTTCGTCCGGCCCCCGCCCGGGACATTGCCGCTGACCAGCTCGCGCGCCCCTTCGAGCAACGGCACCGAAGCCGCCACGATATCGAGGGAATAGCCGCTCGCGGCGGCCATTTCCGAGGCGTGGCCCATCAGACCGAACCCGGTCACGTCAGTGCAGGCGTGGACGACGCCGTCGGGCAGGGCAGCAATCAGTTCCCCCGCAGCCCGATTCAGCGTGATCATCGATCCGATCGCGGCCGCAACTGCGGCCTGGGGCGCTCGCCCATATTTTAGGGCCGTTGCGATGATTCCGGTCCCGATCGCTTTTGTGAGAATCAGGCGATCCCCGGGTCTGGCCCCCCCATTTGCGAGCACCTTGCCCGGGTGGATCTCGCCCGTCACCGCGTAACCGAACTTGATCTCCTGATCCTGGACGGTATGGCCGCCGAGAAGGGCGACCCCGGCTTTCTGAAGGATGTCCAAACCCCCGGCAAAAATCTGTGAGAGCAGGGCACGGTCGGCGTCCTTCGGGAAACCGGCGATCGCGAGCGCGGTGAGGGGACGGCCGCCCATCGCGTAGACATCACTCAATGAATTGGCCGCCGCGATCTGACCGTAGACGAAAGGATCGTCGACGATGGGCGTGAAGAAATCGACGGTCTGCACCAGCGCGCGCGTCTCATCGAGCTTGTACACACCTGCGTCGTCCGCCGTCCTGTAGTCAATCAGGACACGGGGGTCGTGCGATACGGGCATGTCGCCCAGGACCTGGGCGAGCTCACCAGCGGCGAGCTTGCTCGCTCAACCGGCGCAGGCGGAGTAGTCGGTCAGACGCTTCATTCAGTCACCTCCAGCATTCCACTCGCAGAATCCTACGACCAACACCACGCGGATCATCATCCTCCAGTCAGTTGTTGATAGATCCGGTGCAACTCGTCTTCGCTGGTGAAGTCTACTTCGATCCGCCCCGCTTTACCTTTGCGGACGATGCGAACGCGGGTGCCGAGCGCGAAACGCAGCTTCTCTTCGGCGGCGCGCGTGTGGACGTCCTTCTGCACGTCCTCTCGCGGCTTGGCCGGCTCCACCGCCTTCTTCACCATGCCCTCGGTCTCGCGCACCGAGAGATTGCGGGAGACGACCTCCCGCGAGACCTGGAGCTGCGTCGCTTCGTCGGGCAACGACAGCAGCGCGCGCGCGTGGCCCATCGACAGTGATCCGGCGCCGACGTTCTCGCGAACTTCGCGCGGGAGTTTGAGCAGGCGCATGACGTTCGAGACCGTCGAGCGGTCCTTGCCGACCGCATCCGAGATCTGATCCTGCGTCATGTTGTAGTCGTCGGTGAGCCGCCGATACGCCATCGCTTCTTCGATCGGGTTCAGATCCTCGCGCTGGATGTTCTCGATCAACGCGACTGCGAGCAGCCGCTCTTCAGGGATGTCGCGAACCACGACGGGGACCTTCAGCAGGCCGGCCATCTGTGATGCGCGCCAGCGGCGTTCGCCGGCAATGATCTCGTAGCCCGTATCGGCTTTGCGGACGACGATCGGCTGGATGACGCCCTGCGACTTGATCGATCGCGACAGCTCTTCGATGCGGGCATCGTCGATGACGGTGCGCGGCTGAAATCTGTTGGGGCGAAGCAGGTCGATGTCGACGTCGAGCGCGCGCTCGCCCGCCGCGGGAGCCGGTGCGACAGGCGCCGGAGCGTCGGGAATGAGCGCAGAGAGTCCGCGTCCGAGCGCCGGACGTTTTTCAGCCATGGTGTTGCTCCGTTGCGGGTGCTGCTGGTGGCGCGGTTTCGCGGGCCAGGAACTCGCGCGCGAGTGTGACGTACGCTTCGGCGCCGCGTGATTTTGCGTCGTAGAGAACGACCGGGAGTCCGTGGCTCGGTGCTTCGCCGAGACGGACGTTGCGTGGGATCACGGTGGTGTAGACGCGATCGGTAAAGAAGGCACGGATGTCGCGGGCGACCTGCTGACCGAGATTGGTGCGCTCGTCGTGCATCGTCATCAGCACGCCGGCGATGTCGAGACCGGGGTTGAAGGCGGCGCGGACGCGGCGCAGCGTGGCGACGAGATCGGCGAGACCTTCGAGCGCGAAGTACTCGCAGTTGAGAGGAATCAGCACCGCGTCGGCGGCGACGAGCGAGTTCAGCGTGAGCAGGCCGAGTGACGGTGGCGTGTCGATGAAGATGTAATCGAACTGGTCACGGAGCGCGCCCAGCAGTGTGCGGAGACGCGACTCGCGGTTCGGCAGGGTGACGAGATCGATCTCAGCGCCAGTGAGATTGCGGTCCGCGGGGATGAGAAACAAACCGGCTATCTGGGTCGGCAGGACAAACGCGGAAGGGTCCTCGCCATCCCCGGTAAGCCCCTCGTAGATCGTGCCGGCCGCAGTCGCCTGGCCTTTCAAGCCGACCCCGCTGGTCAGATTGCCCTGCGGATCCATGTCGACGAGCAGGACTTTCTGGTCGGCGAGGGCGAGCGAAGCCGCGAGGTTTATCGCGGTTGTGGTTTTCCCGACGCCTCCTTTTTGGTTGGCGACGGATAAGATGCGGGTAATCATTATGTTGTTTGCCCAATGTTCACATTTACTACGATGTGGGGGCCGTCTGATTCTACCCGTCGCGGCGTCAGACGTCGAGTGTTCCACGTGGAACACTGGCGCCAGCTGGGCGTTTACGCAAGACGCTCAATCGGCTCTGCAGGGACTCAACCAGCGGGATCGTGGTCTGCCATTCGAGAGGATGAAGGACGCCGGACGGCACATCTGAACCGGACGGCCCTCGGAACAAAAGAACACAACCTCCAGGTGCGACGAAGGCTTGCAACGTCATCAGGACCTTCGCTTCGACCCGAACGGCGCGCATCGAGAGAATGTCGAACCTCTCGTGGAGTTCTGGACGCGACAGCAGCTCCTCGTATCTACTCGTTTCTACTCTAGTGTTGGCCAATCCGAGGTGGCGGACGGCTTCGCGAAGAAAGGCCGACTTCCGAGCTTTCACCTCGACCATCGTCAAACGGACCTGCGGGCCGAGCGCTAGTGCGAGCGGGAGCGCAGGAGATCCACCACCTGAACCGACGTCCATCAAATTCACAACAGCGGGGGAGAGATGACGCGCGGCGATGACCGGCTCCAAGAGGAGGCGATCGATCGCTTCGTCGGGATCCTCGAGAGACGTGAGGTTGATCTTACGATTCCAGCGGGCGAGGAGTTCGTAATAAGTAACGAGCCCGGCGGCAAGCGATTCGTCGAGAAAGACGCCAGACTTCGACGCCCTAGGCG
>JACDDJ010000774.1 GCA_013817065.1 Acidobacteriota bacterium | reverse complement strand
CCCAGCACAGCACGTCGCACAGCACATCGCACGTCGCACAGCACGTCGCACATCGAACGTGCGCACGTAGCACGTAGCACCTCGCACGTAGGACGTTTATGAATCCTTTCGTTTACGGTGAGGTGGTGCCGGCCGCGTCCTTCGTGGACCGCGAGGCTGAACTCGAGCGGCTGACCGGTGACCTGCTCGCCGGGCAGAAGGTGTTCCTCATCTCCCCGCGTCGCTACGGCAAGTCGTCGCTGGTGGTGCAGGCGCTGCGGGCGGCGGCCAGGCAGGGCGCCCTCACAGCGGACGTCACGGTCAGCAGCTACAGCTCCTACGTCGCCTTTCTCGAGGCTACGCCCGCGCCCTCCTCTCGGTCGAAACCCGCGTCGATAAGGCACGCGCATGGATGCGCGAGATGCTCGGCACGGTGCGCCCGGAAGTCCGGCTCGAGCCGGACGGTGCGGGACGCGCACAACTGGCGGTGTCGTTCCCGTCCGCGCGCACTGAGAAGGACGTCTCCCGCCTGGCGCAGGAAGTCTTCGCGCTCCCCGGCCGGATCGCCGAGGCGCGCAAGCGCAAGCTGGCCATCGGCCTCGACGAGTTCCAGGCGATCAACGCATTCAACGGCGGCAGCGTCGAGCACGCCCTGCGCGCCGCCGTCCAGCACCAGCGGCAGGTCGGCTACGTCTTCTCGGGATCCGAACCCGCACTGATGGAACGCATGCTTGGCAAGAGCCGCCCCTTCTACAAGGCGGGTCCGGTCATGCGCCTGCAGAAGATCCCCGAAGACCGCTTCGCGGAGTTTCTCGACACCCGCTTCCGCGCGACCGGCATCAAGCCAGTCGCCGATTTCGGCAGCGCCATCGTCGAGCTCGCCGGCAATCTTCCCTACGATGTGCAGCGGCTGGCTCACGAGGTCTGGGACGATGCGAAGGCGGCGGGACGGAAGACGGTGAACCTCGACGACCTGCATTCGACGTTGACGCGTCTGCTGGGTGAGCACGACACACTCTTCGAAGGCCTGTGGCAGCGCCTCACCCTTGCGCAGCGCGCCGCGCTTCGCGCGACGGTCCTTCAGGACGGTCGCGAGCTGCTGTCGTCGGAGACGCGAGCCCGGCATCGCCTCACGGGCGCCTCGACGGTGCAGGCGTCACTGGCCGCCCTGGTGCGTGAAGACATCGTCACCAAAGAAGGCCCCCGTTACGTGGTCGTCGACTCCCTTCTGCGTGAATGGGTCGCCAGGAGAACCTTCTGATGAAGAACATCCTCGACAGGATCGGGCTCGGACGGCCCGATCTTCGCGCCTGGGCGATGTACGACTGGGCCAACTCCGCGTATCAGACGACGATCATCGCAGCAGTGTTTCCGGTCTACTACCGAGTCGTCGCCGGGAGCGGGCTGGAGAAGAATGACGCGACCGCGCGCCTGGCCTGGGCATCTGCGATTGCGATCATCATCGTCGCAATCGCGGCTCCGATCCTGGGAGCAATTGCCGACAAATCTCCCGTGAAGAAGCGCCTGCTGGGCATTTTCATGGGCCTCGGGGTCGCGTCGTGCTTCGGAATGTTCTGGATCACCGACGGCGACTGGGCGCTCGCGCTGACGCTGTTCATCATCGGCAACGTCGGTGTGGCGGGTAGCATTGTTTTCTACGAGGCACTGCTGCCGCACCTGGTCGGGCCGAAGGATCTGGACAAGGTGTCGTCTGCGGGCTACGCGATTGGGTACCTCGGCGGCGGCGTGCTGCTGGCGATCAATGCACTGATGATCCAGCAGCCGGCGTGGTTCGGGATTGAGAATGCCGGGATCGCAACGCGACTGGCGTTCGTCAGTGTCGGGATCTGGTGGCTGATGTTTTCGATCCCGCTGTTCCTGAGAGTGGCGGAACCGCGAGCACTGGTGAGCGACACCCCCCAACCAGTTTCGCTGTCAGGAGGGTTCCGGCAGCTCCTCGCAACGTTCAACGAGTTGCGCAAGTATCGCCAGGCGCTGTTGTTCCTCGCCGCGTTTCTCATTTATAACGACGGCATCCAGACGATGATCCGGATGGCGACGATCTACGGTGAAGGCATCGGGATCGATACGGGTGCGATGATCACGGCGCTGCTGCTGACGCAGTTCATCGGCGTGCCTGCGGCATTCGCCTTTGGCGCTCTGGCATCAAAGATCGGTGCAAAGACCGGCATCCTGATCGGCCTTGCCGTCTATGCCGTGATCACGGTTCTTGGCTATTTCATGAGCACCGCTGCGCACTTCTACGCCCTGGCCATTCTGGTCGGGCTGGTCCAGGGCGGGACGCAGGCGCTGAGCCGTTCGGTCTACGCGAGCATGATCCCGCGCCAGAAGTCGTCGGAGTTCTTTGCCATCTTCAGCGTGTTCGAACGCTATGCGGGCGTGCTCGGCCCGCTCCTGTTCGGTGCGGTCA
>JACDDJ010000773.1 GCA_013817065.1 Acidobacteriota bacterium | reverse complement strand
GGTCAGGGCCGCCGAGCAGGGCGTCGCACGATTGCAGGCCGGTGCGCGACGTGAGGAGATCGCCGCCGCGGACGCCCGTGTCGCGTCGGCCAACGCGCAGATCGCCTCCATCCGGAAGACCCTTGGCGACGCCACCGTCAAGGCGCCCGTGGCCGGCACGATCACCGCGAAGCTGGTCGACGCCGGCGAGATGGTGGCCGCCCGCACGGCCGTTGCCGTCATCTCCGATCTCGATAACGCCTGGGCGAACGTTTACGTCGACGAACCGCTGGTGCCGACGTTGACGCTCGGGCAGGTGGCGACGATCGTTACCGATGCCGGACACCGCATCCCGGGGCGGATCACCTACATTTCACCGCGGGCCGAGTTCACGCCGCGGAACGTCCAGACCGCCGACGAGCGATCGAAGCTCGTCTACCGCATCAAGGTGACGGTCGACAATCGCGAAGGCATCCTGAAGCCGGGCATGCCGGTCGAAGCGGATCTCGGTCCCGGCGCACCGCGATCCCAGGTCGGGTCATGACCGCCCTCCAGTTCTCGGAGGTCACGAAGAGCTACGGCGAGGTGAAGGCGCTCGCCGGTGTGTCGTTCACCGTCGGACGCGGTGAGATGTTCGGCGTGATCGGACCCGACGGTGCGGGTAAGACGACGGCGATCCGGATCGCGTGCGGGCTGCTGCGTCGGGACAGCGGCGAGGTGCGGATCATGGGGCATGACCCGGTCACCGAACACCGCCGCATCACGGGAGCGGTCGGGTATCTCTCACAACGGTTCTCGCTTTACGGCGATCTGACGATCGACGAGAACGTCGCGTTCTTTGCGGAGATCCACGGCGTCAACCGGTATCGCGAGCGGCGGGACCAGTTGCTCGAGATGACGCAGTTGACCGCGTTTCGCAAGCGGCGCGCCGACCGGCTGTCGGGCGGGATGAAGCAGAAGCTTGCGCTGGCCTGCACGCTCGTCCATGAACCCGAGGTCCTGATCCTCGACGAACCGACCACCGGTGTGGACCCGGTCGCGCGGCGCGAGTTCTGGAAGCTTCTCTCGGAGTTCCTCGGCCGTGGACTGACGATCGTGATGGCGACGCCGTACCTGGATGAAGCGGAGCGGTGCGGACGCGTCCTGCTGCTGCACGACGGACGAGTGCTGGCGATCGACAACCCGGCGGCCCTGCAGGCGGCGTTCCCCGGCCGCCTCTTCGAGGTGGTCACCGCCGGCGGACGTCCGCCGCTTGGCGCGCTGCTCGCCGCGCCCGGGGTGCACGACGCGCAGGGCTTCGGCAGTCGTGCCCACGTCACGGCCGCGCCGGGTTACGACGCCGATCTCGAGCCGGGCATCCGTGTGGCGCTGGCGGGCCGCGGCGTTGAGGTCCTCAGCGTCCGCCAGATCACGCCCACGCTCGAGGACGTCTTCATCGGAATGCTTGGTGCGAGTGAGGCTGCGAAGTGAGGCTGCAATGACGGGATGTGTTCAGCGGAGCACCATGCATACGGCCGGCGTCCTGGCGATCGTGACGCTTCTCCACGGAACCGTGACGGCACAGGAGACCGTCACACTCGAGGACGCCATCGCACGCGGCTTGCAGGGCAGTGCGCGACTCGCCGAGTTGCAGGCGCGGCACGAGGGTGCGGCCGCCCTCCAGGCCGGGCGCGCCGCCGCCAGGCTGCCGATCGTCGCCGCACAGGCAGGCTATACGCGCACCAACCACGTCGACGAGTACGGCATTGCGCTCCCGGGCCAGCCGCTTCGCGTCCTCTATCCGGATGTCCCCAACAACTATCGCGCGCGACTGGATCTCCAGTGGCCGATCTATACAGCGGGTCGGACGGGTGCGCTCGAACGCGCGGCGCTGGCCGAAACGCAGGCGAGCGCGGAAGACATCGCCGCGGCGCGCGCCGACCTCGTGCTGGAGGTCACCCGCGCCTACTGGGCCCTCGTGACCGCCCGCGACACCGAGCGGGTGCTGGGCGGGGCCCTTCGCAGCATCGATGCCCACGTCACAGATCTGCGAACGCGTCTCGACCAGGGCCTGATCTCGCCCAACGACCTGCTCTCGGCCCAGGCCCAGCGGTCCCGCGAGCGCGTGGCATCGATCGAAGCCGAGACGATCCGGCAGACCGCTGAAGCCGATCTGCGCCGGTTGATCGGAGGCGAAGGACCGATCCAGCCGGCGAGCACTGGACTGGACCAGGCAGTGGACGGCTCGAGCCCACCAGCCTCTCGTCCCGAGCGCCGCGCACTGGACCAACGCCTCCAGGCCGCGCGTGACCGCGAGCGCGCCGTCAGCGCGGCCGGGAGACCGCAGGTGTTCCTCGGTGGCGGCTACGACTACGCGCGGCCCAATCCAAGGATTTTCCCGCGAGTTGACCGGTGGGAAGACTCGTGGGACGCGTCGGTTAACCTGTCATGGAC
>JACDDJ010000772.1:1548-2416 GCA_013817065.1 Acidobacteriota bacterium | reverse complement strand
GGAGTGGTACGACGACGGGATCCGGGTTAATGCGGTGAGTCCGGAACGGACCGATACCGAGATGCGGCGTCGAGCGTTCCCCGACGAGGCGCACGACATGCTCCTTACGACCGACGAGGTCGCCCGCGCCACGGTGCGGCTGCTCCGCTCCGATCTGACGGGCCAGGTCCTCGACGTCCGTCGCCACGATCGAGCCACGCCGCTCCCATCGTCCTGACCGTTCGAGCATGAATCGGTTCGAGTACCTTGCGGCGACGCTCTTTCTGCGGATTCTGCGCCTCGCCTTCTCTCGACTGCCGGTTCGTCGAGATCGCGTCGTGCTTGCCTCGGCGCGACACCCACGGCTGGAAGGCAATCTGCGGCACGTCAACGCGGTCATGCGACGGCGCCATCCGGACCTGCGCTACGTGCTGCTCATGGAGCCATACAGCTACCGCTTCGGCGCCAAGCTCATCTACCTCCTGCGCATGGGCCGGGCCATGTACTTCCTGTGCACGTCTCGGCTCTTCATCGTCGACAACGCCTATCTGCCGATCCACGTCGGCCCGCATCGGGCCGAAACGACCGTGGTCCAGGTCTGGCATGCCGCCGGATCGCTCAAGCACTTCGGCCTCGACGCGCCGAGCCGCCGCCGCCGGACCGAGCGTGCATTCCTGCATCGGTATTACGACTACGTGATTGTGGCCGGGGAAGCTGGACGGGCCGCCTATGCGTCCGCGCTGCGCACGCCCGTCGAGCGCGTGCTTGCGCTCGGCTCGCCGCGCACCGACTTCTTCTTCGATCCCGACGCGATGGCGTCCGCGCGCGCCCGCGTGCTCCGGGCATATCCGATGCTGTCCGGCAAGCGCGTCGTGCTCTATGCGCCCAC
>JACDDJ010000772.1:0-1538 GCA_013817065.1 Acidobacteriota bacterium | reverse complement strand
GAAGCGCGCCGCGCCGGGCATCGACGCCGCGCGCCTGCGCTCGCTTCTGCCGGACGACCACGTCCTGGTGCTCAAGACGCATCCCAACCTCGATCCGCATGCCACGCCGACCGACGGCTACGACGTGGTCATCGACCCCGGCACCGAGGTCAACGATGTCTTCACCCTTGCCGACGTGCTGGTGACCGACTATTCCTCGTCGATCTTCGAATGGGCGCTCCTCCGCCGCCCGCTGATCCTCCTCGTGCCGGATCTGAAGCAGTACAGATCGAATCCGGGCCTCTACCTCGACTACCGCACCGACATGATCGGCACCCAGGTCTCCGACACCGACGCGGTCGCCGCGGCCATCCTGGACGACACGTTTGATGCCTCGGAGTACGCCGCCTTCGTCGAGCGCCATCTCGGTGCGTCGGACGGCTCGGCGAGCGTCCGCTTCGTGGAGCGCTTCCTTTCGGGTGATACGCTCCCGTCGCATGTCAGTCACGACTGAGGCGCCGGCGGCGTTTCGCAATGCCGCCGCCCGCCCGAGCCCGCTCGGACTGCTGATCGAGGCGATCGGGGACATCACCTCTCGGCGCCGCCTGGTGCGCTACCTGGTCCAGGCCGAAATCAGGAAGCGCGGCGCCGATACGCTGCTCGGCAACATCTGGTGGGTCCTCGACCCGCTGCTGCTGATGGGCGTCTACGTCGTGCTCGTCACGATCATCACCTCGCGGGCCCTGCCGGACTATCCGCTCTTCATCTTCGCCGCGATCCTGCCATGGAAATGGTTCACCGCGGCGGTGACCGACGCGACCGGCTCGATCGTCAACCAGCATCGGCTCATCAAGCAGATCGCCTTCCCGAAGATCGTGCTGCCCGTCGCCGCCACCACCGCCGGCATCGTCGGCTTCGGGTTCGGCCTGATCCCACTTGCCGCCATCATGGCCTTCTACGGCGATCGGCTGTCGCCGCTGGTGCTGCTCATCCCGGTCATCGCCGTCGTGCAGTACGTCTTTACCGTGGCCGTCGCCATCCTCGTCGCGGCGGGCAATGTCTTCTTCCGCGACCTCGGCAACGTCGTCCGCCACCTGCTGCGGCTGTGGTGGTACCTCTCGCCGGGCCTGTACGCGCTCAGCCATCTCGACGAAATCTCGCTGTTCGACAACCCGATCCTGCGCTTCGTCGCCCATGCGAACCCGTTCGCGGTCCTGTTCGAGGCATACCGCAGCGTGATCTACGGCACCCCAAACGGTCCGCCGATCCCGCCCGACTGGATATCGCTTGGCGTGCTGCTCATCGCCAGCACCGCCTTCCTGGCCGTTGCGTCGGTCGCTTTCAAGCGGCTCGAGCCGACCTTCGCGAAGGTGCTCTGAAGACCGATGACCGAGCGCCCGGGACCAATCACCGACACCGACACCGCGATCGACACGCACGACCTCGGCGTGCGCTACAGCCTGCGCTTCAGCCGCAAGAAGTCGATGCAGCGCACGCTCAGCCAGCTCCTGACTCGCGAGCCGGCCGAGCAGTTCTGGGCACTTCGACACGTCGACCTG
>JACDDJ010000771.1 GCA_013817065.1 Acidobacteriota bacterium | reverse complement strand
GCCGTGCCCCCGCCGGATCGCGGTCCCCGCACATCTCGAGGATCACATCGTCCGGTGTGACGGTGAGGATAGCGAAGGCGACCGCCCCGGCGCCTTCTTCGACGATGAAGAACTCGACGGAGAGGAGGTGTGGCGGCAGAAGTGCGGCGAGGAGACGCTTCTTCGCGAGGCTGAATCGCAGGAAGTCGTCTGACGGCATCAGCGCGAACCTGTGATTCTTCGTCATCGTCCTTGCGAGATGCGCGACGGCGGGGATGTCACGCTCTTCGCCGGCGCGAACGAGAACCGCCGGCGCCCCGGCCTTGTCTTTCGTCCGAATCACTAACTCTGGACGCGGGATGGCGACAAATCCCATGTCCCGGTAATAGGCAGGATCGATCTCCGAGAACAGCAGCGCGAGATCGGCCCCTTCCCGGGCCGCCGCCGACGTGATCTCCTCAACGACACGCCGCGCGTGGCCGTGACGTCGCGCGCTTGCCGGAGTGAAGACCGCACCGATGCCGACCACCGAGACATCCTGCCCATCCAGTTTCGCGGTGAAGTCATAGCGCTTGGCGCTCGATAAGAGGATGTCCCGCTCGTCCACCAGGGCAAGTCGGCGCAGGTTTTTCGCGCCCCAGGCAGTCCTCACCTGCGTGGCATTGAATCGCCCGTAGGCCTGGGGCGTGAGGCCGTCCGACCAGATCTTGTGAGATTCGGTCAGCACCTGGTCGAGAACCGCCCCTGCCGCCGGAATCAGCCTCATCCGAGCCATAGTACTGTCCCTTGTAACGCCCGGGGGTCGGCGCCGGTCTAAACGGGTGAATTGAGGTCGAATATGCAACTGTTCTCCAGGCCTGGCGTCCACATCGTCCTATCGGCGGCCCTTCTGGCCGCGCTCAGCACCAGCCCGTCCGCGCAGCGGTCGAGCGCAGCGATTCCGGCCGATCCGGATGAAAAGGCGATCGTTCACGTGCTGAATCGGCTTGGGTTCGGGCCTGTTCCGGGCCAGGTGGACAGGGTCCGCGAATTGGGCCTCGAGGCCTACATCGATCAGCAGCTGACGCCGGCGCGGATCCCCGACGCCGCGATGACCGATCGGCTTGCCGAGTTCAAGACGCTGCACCTCACGACGCGGGAGCTGGCCGAGGACTACTACCTGCCGGCGATGGCCCAACGACGCGCCGCCCAAAGGGCCAACACCGATGCGATGGCAAAGGGTGCCGGCGGCACCGACACGATGACAAACGGCGAGAAGCCGAAACGTATGGACCCGTCGGCCGCGATGCAGGGAGAACGCGCCGTGATGTCGGAGCTCACGCAGCAGAAGCTGCTGCGTGCCGCCTACAGTGAGCGCCAGCTCGACGAAGTGATGGTGGACTTCTGGTTCAATCACTTCAACGTGTTTGCCGGCAAAGGGCAGACGCGGATCTATGTCCCCGAGTACGAGCGCGACACCATCCGACCACACGCTCTCGGCACGTTCCGCGACCTGCTTGGGGCGGTGGCACAGAGCCCGGCGATGCTGTTCTACCTGGACAACTGGCAGAGCACGGCACCAGAGGGGGCTGACACGTCGGCTGACCCGTCGGCTGATCCGTCAATGGATGCGCAGCGGCGCCGCCGGGGCCAGCTTCAGCGCCCGGGACAGCCTCAGCGCCCGGGACAGCTTCAGCGCCCCGGGCAGCCGCAGCGGCCAGCGCTGAAGACCCGTCGCCGTGGGATCAACGAGAACTACGCCCGGGAGCTGATGGAACTGCACACACTCGGAGTTGGGGGCGGTTACAGCCAGAAGGACGTGCAGGAGATTGCGCGGGCTTTCACCGGATGGACGATCAACGTGCCTCGCCAGGGGGGCGAGTTCCGGTTCGATCCCCGCATGCACGACAACGGTGAGAAGACCGTGCTCGGTGTGACGATCCCGCGGGGTGGCGGGCAGAAGGACGGCGAGCGTGTGCTCGACATCCTCGCGAAACATCCGTCGACAGCGACCTTCATCGCGACCAAGCTGGCGCGCCGCTTCGTCGCCGACGAACCGCCGAAGGCCCTCGTCGATCGGGCGGCAGCGCGGTTCCGCGAGACCAACGGGAACATCCGCGAAGTCGTCCGCGCGATCATCACGTCGCCTGAGTTCTTTGGCCCGGCTGCCTATCGCGCAAAGGTGAAGACGCCACTCGAGTTCGTAGCGAGCGCCGTTCGCGCGTCCGGCGTGGATGTCCGGAACAGTCAGCCGCTGATCCAGGCGATGCGGGAGATGGGGATGCCGCTCTACATGTGCCAGCCGCCGACCGGTTATGCCGACAAGGCGGAAGCGTGGGTGAACACGGGGGCGCTTTTGAGCCGCATGAACTTCGCGGTGATGCTGTCTTCCGCCGGGGGCCTGCAGCGCGGCGGACCGGGACGGGGCCGCGGATTGGCGCCCGGACAGAATCCGGCA
>JACDDJ010000159.1 GCA_013817065.1 Acidobacteriota bacterium | reverse complement strand
GCCCTGCGCGTGCCAGTATCGGCGCGCGAACTTCAGGCACGCTTCGATCGCTTCAGCGCCGCTGTTGCAGAAGAACGCGCGATCCAGCCCGGAGAGCGCGGTGAGGTGCGACGCGACCTCCGCCTGCAGCGGATGAAAGAACAGGTTCGACGTGTGGAGCAGTTCGGACGCCTGCGCCGAGAGCGCGGCAGCAAGCTTCGGATTGGCGTGGCCCAGTGCCGCGACGCCGACGCCAGAGATCAGGTCCAGGTAGCTGCGGCCTTCGGCCGTGTAGAGGCGGCAACCCTCACCGCGCTCGAACACCACCGGGTTGCGCCGGTAGACCTGGAGGATCGTCTTCGCCTCGTCAGCCATCACGTTGGACGTTCTTGACATGCCGGTCATGGTTGCCATGCTCATGCGCTCACCCCGGCCCGAAGCACTCGCGTGCCGGCCGCATTGTCGAAATCACTTACGCCGCGTCCGGATACGATCGCGACCTCAGGAACACCGGCTCCGATGGCGCCGCGGCAGGCCACCAGCTTCGCGACCATTCCCGAGTGCGCGGTGCCGGACGCGATCATCGCGTCCACGTTCTCGAGTGTCAGCGTCGGGATCGTCGCGCCATTGGCGTCCAGCACACCCGGGGTCCCGCCCGCGATGACCAGCCGTCGCGCCCCGATCGCGCCGGCGAGGTGGCCCGCCATCGTGTCGGCATTGACATTCAGCAGTGAGCCGTCGGGCGACACACCGATGCTCGCGACGACCGGCACATAACCGAGTCCGGCAAGGTCTTGCAGCAGCACCGCCGGTCCCCCGGCAGGTTCGCCGACGAGTCCGAGGTCCACCTGCTCACCCGCAACTGTCGTCAGATGCGGCGCCAGTCTCGACAGGCCGATACCGGCGTCCGCGCCGGTCAGGCCGACGGCCCGGACGCCGCAGCCGTGTAGTGCGCCTACAAACGCGGTGTTCGTCCGTCCGGCGAGGACGGAAACGACGCTCTCGAGGGCAGCCGCATCGGTAACTCGCAGGCCGTCTACGAACTTCGGTTCGAGACCTCGCAGGCGGAGCTCGGCGTCGATCGCGCGACCGCCGCCGTGAATGACGACGACCTGCTCGCGCGACGCGAGCGTGCGGATGGCTGAAGCCATCGCCTGCATCGCAGCGGCGTTCTCGAGAAGCTCGCCCCCAAGTTTCAAGACCGTCATCATCGTTTCAGCCGTCCCCGCACTCTCACCGTCAGTTCCCCGCACCCTCGTCGTTAGTTCCCGCACCCTCAGCGTGAGCTCCCTGCACCCTCAGCGCGTTAGTTCAACCCCAGCGTTTCATCGAGGCCGAACGCCACGTTGAAGTTCTGAATCGCCTGGCCGGAGGCGCCCTTTACCAGGTTGTCGATCACCGCCACCATCACGAGTTGCCCGCCCGGCCGATCGACACGCCAGCCGATGTCGCAGAAATTCGTGTGCGCGACGTGCTTGATCTCGGGTAGATCAGCGCCCGTGAGCCGGACAAACGGCGAGCCCGCGTAGGCGGCGCTCAACGCCGCCTCGATCTGGTCGGGTCCCACGCCGGCACAAAGGCGCGCGTAGATCGTTTCGAAGATCCCCCGATCGATCGGGATGAGATGCGGCACGAACGTGACCGGCACACCAACTTCCTGCTCGATCTCGGCGGCGTGGCGGTGCGCAAACACCCCATAGGCCGACAGGCTGCCGTGGCACTCGGAAAAATGGGTCCGCTCGCTCGGTGTCTTGCCCGCACCCGAGATCCCGGACTTGGCGTCGATGATCACGCCCGGCTCGAGCAGTCCGGCGGCAACGAGCGGACGCAGCGACAGGATCGCCGCGGTCGGGTAGCAGCCGGCGCACGCCACGAGGGTGGCGTTCTTCAGTTCCGTTCGGTAGTGCTCCGTCAATCCGTAGGTCGCGCCCGAATCACCCGCTGGTGTGTGCGGGTACCACTTCCGCTGAAGATCTGCATCGCGCAGCCGAAACGCGCCCGACAGGTCGAACACGCGCGTGCCGCGCGCCGCGAGCGCCGGTCCGACTTCTGCGGCGATGCTATCCGGCAGCGCCAGGAACACCGCGTCGGTCTCGGCCACGAGCTTGTCGACGTCCAAGGGCTCCACAGGAGCATCCCAGATCTTTGCGAGCGCGGGAATTGGCTTCGATTCAGAGGAACTCGACGCCATCGCCAGACGAATGTCGACAGCCGGATGCCGGGCCAGACGGCGCATGAGCTCCATGCCCGTGTAACCAGTCACCCCGCCGACGCCGACCCTGATTGCAGAATACTTATTCATCCGAATGAGTAGTTATACAGCCAGTGGCGACCCCACGCAAGTCGTTATTTTGCAAGGTGCTTACATCTGAATTACGGTCGTGTATACTGCAGAAGATTTCTGCATAATTATGAAGTCCAGAAGGCAATCGGCGATTCTTGAGATCATTGACGGGCGCGCCGTGAGCAGCCAGGAGCGGCTCAGGGGCCTCTTGAAAGAGCAGGGCATCAACGCGACCCAGGCCACCCTGTCGCGGGACATCAGGGACCTTGGGCTCGTCAAGCGTTCAGTCGACGGCGCTTACAGGCGGCCGGATGCGGCCGACGAGCCCGCGGATCACGAGGAAGACTTCGAAACGGCCGTGGCGGACTACCTCCGCCGCCACGATCGGGTCGACCAGCTGATCGTGCTGAAAACCGACGCCGGGTATTCACAGCCGCTGGCTGAAGCGATCGATCGGGCGCGATTGCCCCAGACGGTGGGGACGATCGCGGGGGAGAACACCATCCTGGTGATCTGCAGGAGCACTGCGGATGCGCAAGCCTTCCAGGCCAGGCTGGATGAGTTGATGAAAGGCTGACAACAGGAAAGATGAAAAGAATCGTCCTTGCCTATTCCGGTGGACTGGTCACCTCGGCAGCAGTCGCCTGGCTGGCAGAGCAGCGCGATGCGGAAATCGTCACCGTGACGCTCGACTTCGGCCAGGAGCGCGAACTCGCAGTCGTTCGCGAGCGTGCCCTTGCGCTCGGTGCGGTGCGTGCGCATGTCGTCGACGTCCGCGAGGAGTTCGTCCGCGACTTCGTGCTGCCTGCGCTTCAAGCCGATGCCCTCGAGGGCGCCGGGCATCCGCTGGTCGTCGCACTTGCCCGTCCGTTGATCGCGCGCCGGCTGGTCGAGATGGCAAAGATGGAGTCGGCTGCCGCGGTCGCGCATGGCGGCGCGCCGGGGACTGCTGGCGAGAGCTCCCTGCACCAGACGATCAGGTCCCTCGATCCTTCACTGGAGGTGATCGCGCCCGCCCGCGTCTGGGGCATGTCGAACGATGAAGTGACGGCGTTTGCGCGAGGGCACAACATCCATGTGCCGCCAGCCGATTCCTACCGCACCGACGCCACCCTTTGGGGGCGGATCCTCACCTCGATCGATGGGGACGCTATTCCAGAGGACGCCTTTACGCTGACGCGGCCGGCAGCGGACTGCGAAGGCGACGGCGCAGTCGTGGACATCGACTTCAACGCCGGTGTGCCGGTTCGCGCGAACGGGGTCGAGATGTCATTGATCGAAATGATCGAGAGTCTCGAGACCATCGCGGGTGCACATGGGGTCGGACGGATAGCCGCCGGCTCATACGTGGTCGAGGCGCCGGCTGCGGTCGTTCTTCACGCCGCCCATCGCGAGCTGGAGTCCCTCGTCGTCGGTGCCGACCTTGCCAGGATGAAAGGCGAGCTGGCCCGCCGCTACGCCGCGGCGGCGACGGATGGTCGATGGTTCTCGGACCTGCGCGAGGCACTCGCGGCCTTCACGAAGGTTCTGCAGCGGCGGGTAACCGGATCGGTGCGCGTCAGCCTCGCCGGCGGACGCTGCGCAGTGACGGAACGGACGTCGGTGAATGAAGTCCGGCCGTCGGTGTCGGCCGACGCGACCAGTCCGAAGGCGGTCGCGTAATGGCGCACCTGTGGTCAGGCCGATTCGAAGGCGATCCCGACAAGGCACTCATCGAGTTCGGTGCATCCTTCAGCTTCGACCGGCGGCTGTTCGACGATGACGTCAGGGGAAGCGCCGCGTGGTCGGAGGGGCTGGAGCGCGCCGGTGTGTTGACGGACGCGGATGGCAGCGCGATCCGCGCCGCGCTCGATCAGCTCTTATCGAGGACTGCAGATCCATCGTTCTTCAACTCGCCCGCCGCCTCCAGCGACGAGGACGTTCACTCGTTTGTCGAGCGTGAGCTCGTTGCCATCGTGGGTGACGCGGGCCGTCGCCTGCACACCGGACGTTCGCGCAACGAACAGGTCGCTCTCGACCTCCGCTTGTATATGAAGCGCCGCCTGCCGCTTTTGCAACAGGCCATCGTCAACCTCACGCTCGCCCTGCTCGATCGCGCCGGTGTCGCGGGCAACACTCTCATGCCCTCGTATACGCATCTGCGACGGGCGCAGCCGATTCTGGTCTCGCACTTCTTTCTCGCGCACGTCGCCGCGCTGCGGCGCGATCACAAGCGCCTGGCCGCGGTGCTGGACGAAGTGGATGAACTGCCGCTCGGTTCCGGCGCGATTGCTGGCGCGAGCTATCCGATCGACGTCCAGTTCCTCGCGGCTCGTCTCGGCTTTTCGCGGATCGTCAGTAACAGTGTGGACGCGACCGGCGAGCGCGACTTCGTTGCCTCATTCCTGCACGCCGCGGCGCTGTGCATGGTCCACCTGAGCCGGATGTGCGAAGACTTGATCCTGTTCACCTCGGAAGAGTTCGCATTCCTCGATCTCGCCGATGAGACCGCGACAGGCAGCAGCCTGATGCCCCAGAAGAAGAATCCGGATCCACTCGAACTGGTGCGCGGGAAATCCGGGCGAGTGATCGGGCGGCTGACCGGCTGGCTCGCGACGATGAAGAGTCTGCCGATCGGGTACAGCAAGGACCTGCAGGAAGACAAGGAAGCGCTGTTCGAAGCGGAGGATACGCTGCGGGGTTCGCTGGATGCCGTGGCGGCGGTCGTGCGCGGGCTCACATTTCGCGGCAGTGTCAGCGAGCGCGCCGCGTCGGGGTTGCTGCTCGCTACCGATGTAGCGGATTACCTGGTAGTGAAGGGCCTACCGTTCCGGGACGCGCACGAAGTGGTCGGCGCGCTGGTGCGAAAGCTCGTGGCTGCTGAACGTTCGTTCGAGGGAATGACAGTGGAAGAGTGGCGGTCGCATTCACCGCTGTTCGACGAGGACGTCGTCGACTGGGTTACGCCATCCGCGTCAGTCGCGAGAAAGCGCACGCCCCAGTCGACCCATCCCGATGCCGTCGCTGCCGCACTCGCCGAGGCCCGCGCGTGGGCGCGAGCCTCCGGCGGCGATGAGAGGCCTTAGAAGCGGATAATCAGACCGACCGAACCGCGCCAGAAGCTGAACGATCCGAGCCCGATGTCGAAATCATTCTCGTCGGGTTCCTCGTCCTGCAGCGAGCGGAAGTAGCGGACGTCGCCGCGGAGACCGAAACGGTCGCTGAAGAAACCCGCGAGACCGCCGCCGACGTTAAACCCCAGGTTGTTGGAGGGGTCTCCGAAGAGATCATCCACATCGTCGATGCGGCTACGGATGAGGCCGATGCCGCCCGATGCGTATGGCCGAATACCCGGCCCGGTCTGCCCGCCTACGGGCGCACCCAGTACGACGTTCGCCATCAGCGTCGTCACATTGCTGTCGCCGAATTGGAAGTCGCCGTCACCCGCGGTTGTCTCGAAGAAGTTCGGCGAATAGCCGAAGTCCACCTCGAAGCCAAGAGCGCCGCCACCCATCCAGGCGAGCGAGGCGCCAAAGGTTCCGCGCTTCTCGAACTCGTCCTCGAAGTCGGAACCGAACTGGCTGAACGTGGCGGACCCACCAAAGTTCAATCCGGCAAATGGCGTGAACAACCAGTCAGCAGACGCTTTCGCAGGAACTGCAACGGTGATCGCCATGGCCAGACAACTAGTAATAAACAGTTTGCGTAACATTTCTCTCCTACCTCATCAATGTGAAATCCAACGTGCGCACTAATCCGCACGTGGTCCATCTCCTAAGACTGCAAGGGGAGTGCCTTGGATTCAGGTGTTCAGGGTAGGGTCGATGGTCTTGGTGTGTCGCTGCAGGAGGTCCCAGGCCAGCCTTACGTGGACTTCGGTTGTATGGAGATTTCCTACGGCCAGCCGGATCACGAACTTGTTGTCGAGCCGGGTGTGAGAGACGAAGATTTCACCCGTCTTGTTGATCGCCTCGAGCAATCGTTCGTTGGCCCGGTCGATTGCGGACTCGCTTTGCGCGGCTGTCGGTTTCCAGCGGAAGCAGACGACGCTGAAGGGGACGGGCGCCAGGAGTTCGAAGTCATCACTGGCTTCGACCCAGGCCGCGAAGAGTCGCGCGAGCCGCATGTGTTCGGCGAGCCTTGCGCGTAAGCCTTGGGCGCCGAAGTGGCGCATCACCATCCACAACTTCAGCGCGCGGAAACGTCGTCCCAGCTGGATACCGGTGTCCATGAGATTACGGATACCGGACGGATCGGTCGTGCGCAGGTACTCGGGCACGAGTGAGAACGCGCCGCGGATCACGTCCATGTGACGGCAATAGAGGACGCTCAGGTCGAACGGTGTGAACAGCCACTTGTGTGGATTCACGACAAGTGAGTCGGCCGTCTCGACGCCATCGAGCAGGTGCTCGAATCCCGGGACCATCGCGGCGACTCCCGCGTACGCGGCGTCGACGTGCAGCCAGATGCTCTCGTCCGAACAGATGGTCGCGATGTCGCGCAGAGGATCCACGCTCGTTGTCGACGTCGAGCCGATCGTCGCGACAACCGCCATCGGAGTGATGCCCTCGGCCCGATCGTCAGCAATCGCGGCACGCAGCGCGTCGACGCGCATCCGGAAGTCAGCGTCCGTCGGTATCTTTCGCAGTGACTCGTGGCCCAGCCCGAGGAGGATGACGGCTTTATCGATCGAAGAGTGCGTCTGGTCCGAGCAATAGATGCGAAAGCGGCCAAGGTCCTCGCGTCCAGCCATGCCGCGCTCGCGCACGGCGGGGACGACCTGCTCGCGCGCAGCCGCGAGAGCGTGCAGCGTCGAGATCGACGCGGTGTCGTAGATGACGCCTTCGAATTCGTCGGGCAGATGCATGAGCCGCTGCAGCCAGCGCAGCACCACCTCTTCGAGTTCCGTGGCGGAGGGCGACGTCCGCCACAGCATCGCCTGCTGATTGAGCGCGGCGGACAGAAACTCGGCGAGAACACCGGGCCCGCTGCCGGTAATGGCGAAGTAGGCGAAGAAGCCCGGATGGTTCCAGTGGGTGATGCCCGGCAGGATGATCTTCTCGAAGTCCGAGAAGATGACATCGAACGACTCGCCGCTGTCCGGTGGATCGGAGGGGAGTTGCTTGCGCACGTCACCGGGTGACACTTGCGCAAGGACCGGGTAGCGGGAGGGATCCGCGAGGTAGTCAGCGATCCAGTCCGCGACACGATGGGCTTCGCGGCGGAACGTCTCCGGATCCATGTCGCCGAGAGGGGATGCGCTCATCCCCGCGATTGTAGTGCGCGGCGGATCAGCGCTCGACGTCGAGCGAGGCTGGCTCGGCGAGCTTGACCGTGACGATCGATCCGGCCGAGAGGACAGCGGGAGTCCGGTCACCCGTCATCACAACCGCGGTGCCGCCGGCGGCGCCAGCCGTGGCGCCGGCGATTGCCCCTTTGCCGCCCCCGAGGATGGCGCCGAGGACCGCGCCGCCAATCGCGGCCCCGCCGATCTTCTTCGAACTCGAACCCGCAGGAGACTCGCCTTCGCGGTAGATCGGTTCGGTCCGCAGCGACGACTGGCGTCCGTTGGCGAGGACCACGGTGTGAAAGCGGACCCCGAGCCGCGCCCGTTCCTTCACCTTGCCGCCGCGTTCGATCAGTGACACGGCGCCGATCACGCGTGATCCGGCCGGGAGCGCCAGCCGGCCGTCAGCGAAGACGTCCCGGGTGACGCGTGCCTCCACTCGATCTTCGAGCCGGGCACGCTCGCTGCTGACCGTTGTTTCGATCTCGAGCCCAATCACCGCCGAAGCCGGAATGACGACCTCGGTCAGAACCGGCTCCGGCCGCGCATATGAGGCGGTCCCAACCGCAGACTCCGTGGCCTGGGCGATCGGCTGGGGCTCAGGGCGGGCGTTCACGGAAGGTCCCGCCTCGACCGCCAGTGCCGGAGCTTCGGGCACCGCGCTGTTCGCCGCGCGCACCGTGGGCCGACGTTTCTCGCGAAGGGGCGCCGGGACCGTGCGACGACGGTTCTCGGGTGCCGGACGCACCGGAACCGCGTCAGGCGTTCGTTCGAGCTGCGGCGCGGGGACGGCTGGTGCGGGGTTCGGGGCTTCGATCACGCCTTCCGTCTCTCCAACGCCCGCAGCCGGATGGGCCGGTGCCGCCTCGGTAACCGGCGTCACCGCGTTTTGCCTGGCGGCGATATAGGATCCGCCGGCTGCGGCCGTGATGCATCCGGCAACGAGCAACGCTGCGGTCAAGGGTCGGGACATGGTTAACTCCTGAGATATCTCCTGTCG
>JACDDJ010000158.1:4550-8608 GCA_013817065.1 Acidobacteriota bacterium | reverse complement strand
CTTCAGACAAAACAAAAACAATAAAATCTATCAACCGCAAATGTCAATTATAAACAAAAAATAGACCACCAGAAAAAGATACAAATCAAGTCCGCCGACGGATCACTGCAGGTTCAGGAACTGCGGACCACGATGATCTTCCGGCGTGAGAAGAGTGGATGGCGAATCGTCCACCGCCACGCCGACGCAGCGACGGCGAAGCACCCGCTCCGGTGATCGAGAGAGTCACAACATGAAGACCACATTCCTGACGACGAGGGAAGGTGACACCCTCAATACGAGTCTCCGAGCCCCTTATTGTCGCGACCGGCCCGTCGGTCGGGTGGGTGGGGTTGGTTATCAACGTGAGGCACAGGACAGTTGAAACCCCCTTGGGTTAAGATGCCGCCCCCATGCCTCGAGTGGCGATCGCGTGTCTCCTATTCGGTATCACCGCGCTTTCAGCGGAACAACAAACCGTTCCGCTGACTGCCGGACGAGTCGTTCTGCTTGCAACCAGGCCGATCGCCGAAGTCGAATCCACGCTAGCGGTGGCACTTCGGAATCCCCAGTCGCGCATCAGGGCGGCGGCGGCGCGTGTGATTGCAGTCGTCGATGACGGACGGCTGTTCGACGAGCTCTCCGCGGCTGCCGCCGCCGAACAAGACCCGGAAACCGGTGCGGAAATGTTGCGTTCAGTGCTTTTGCTTGCAGGGCTGACATCAGTTTCAACCGTCGAGGTGCAGGCGAAGCGACAGGCTACGGGATCGCGCGGGTGAACTTTCGAGCTGACGGGCGTCCTCGTCGGATCAATCTCGATGTGACGCACGCTGCGAAGCCCTGCATCCCCGTCCTGCACGCCTTGGCGATGACCGGCTTTGCCGACGACGAGCGGCATATCGTCGAGAACCGGGAACAGTTACAGGTTCTGCCGTTCACTCCGAGGTTCGTCAGCTGCCAGCAGCCACGGGTGCTCAGGAAGGTTCAGGGATCCAGCGCCTACGTCCATCTCAAGGAGTCCGAGGCGCCTTTTATTACCGAAAGATGAGCGCGCCTATGCCCGCGCTCCCCTCCGAACGCGGGACGGCCGCAGCGTGCGATTCGTTGTGCAACAGGTCGAAGGAGACGCACTCATCTCGCGCGACGGAGCTCGATACACGCGAAACGAGACTGCCCACCTCCAACGACGGTCCGCCAGCATTGGGGGAACCGTCCTGGTCAGCGCCCGAATAGCGTTTCTGCTGGCGATCCTCCTGGGCCGGAATTCGGACCCATGGATGTAATTCTAGCGGCGCGGCCTCGCGCGGCTGGCTTGGCTCGGCGTTAGCGTGGTACTACGCCGCAGTCGATCGTTGCATACTCACGAATGCATTCCGCCCACGTATGTCCGCGCCCGTTGTCCTAGCTGCCCCAGCGGAGGACGAGGCCCTGCTGGACAGGCTCGAGCGCGAAACGTTCGAGTACTTCTTGATCCAGGTCAACCCGGCCAATGGGCTGATTGCTGACAAGACGCGGCACAACTGGCCCGCCAGTATTGCCGCGACCGGCCTTGCGCTCGCCGCCTACCCCGTCGGCGTTGAGCGTGGATTCATGACGCGCGACGCCGCCGCGAAGATTACGCTCACAACCTTGCGCTTTTTTCGTGACAGCGTGCAGGGGACCGCGTCAGATGCGACCGGCTACAAAGGGTTCTACTACCACTTTCTCGACATGAAGACGGGGCGGCGAGCGTCGAAGTGTGAGCTCTCCACGGTCGACTCGGCATTCCTGCTGGCCGGGGCGCTGACCGCCGCGGCGTATTTCGATAGCGACTGCCGCGAGGAACATCAGATCAGGATGCTGGCCGATCAGTTGTTCCGCCGCGCCGACTGGCGTTGGGCGCAACATGGCAAGGCGACCGTGACGCACGGTTATAAACCCAGAAGGGGCTTCCTCAAGTATCGATGGGAGGGTTACGACGAGGCGCTGCTCCTCTACGTACTGGGTCTTGGATCACCGACCTACCCGCTGCCCGATGAAAGCTACGCGGCGTGGTTGTCCACGTATGCATGGAAGAAGATCTACGAGTACGAATTCGTGTACGCGGGTCCGCTGTTCGTTCATCAGCTGTCTCACATCTGGATCGACTTCCGCGGCATTCAAGACGCGTACATGCGTGAGAGGAGTCTCGACTACTTCGAGAACAGCCGGCGCGCCACCCTCATTCAGCGTGAGTACGCGATCCGCAATCCACGCGAGTTTGCCTTCTACAGCAAGGACTGCTGGGGCGTGACCGCGAGCGACGGACCCGGGCCCGCCACATTGAAAGTCGACGGCGTCGAACGCCAGTTCTTCGACTATCTGGCGCGCGGCGCGCCGCACGGGCCCGACGATGGGACGATCGCGCCAGGGGCGGTGGTTGCCTCCCTGCCGTTTGCGCCTGAGATCGTTTTGCCGACGATTCGGTACTTTGTCGACAGTGTCCACCTGCAACAGCCTCAGGCCTACGGCTTCAAGGCGACATTCAACCCCACCTACCCGATCACTTCAGAGAACGAATACGGGTGGGTGTCCCCTTGGAACTTCGGCCTGACTCAAGGTCCGATCGTGTTGATGATCGAGAACCAGCGCACGGGTTTAGTCTGGCGCCTGATGCGGCGGTGCCCCTACATCGTCGAGGGACTGCGGCGGGCGGGATTCCGAGGGGGCTGGCTGTAACCGCCCAAGGCGACCGACCACGGTCGCATACACACCGAGACGCTGCAGTCGGGCCACTTCAGGGGCTGATTCGTTGCCTTATCCACGGTCGTTCCCTCCAATGTTGTCGATCGCCATCAGGCCCTGTTACCCATGGCCGCTACCTCTGCGAGGGGATGCTGACTTGCGCACGGCGATCACTCTGAGAGGACCCCCGTGGTCCGTCGCGACGTCGGCGTTCAGGCGCTTCGCTACCTTCAGTGTAAAGCGGCAGCCACCGCCGAGGACGTTCACCAACGTACCGCCGTCGGCCGCATGCTACAGTGAAACTGAAAAAGCCGTGGAGAAACGATGACTTATCTTGATCCCCTCCTCGATCGTCTGGCAGCCTTCGAGTCCACCACGTTGCCCGTGATCAGCCTTTACCTCAATACGTCCCCAGACCAGCATGGGCGCGACAACTTCGAGTCCTTTCTCCGGAAAGAGCTGAAAGCGGCGGGCAAGACGTTTCCGCTGCGTTCACCGGCGCAGAGCAGCTTCGAGCGCGATGCCGAGCGCATCATCACGTATCTCAGTGATACGTTGCGGCCCTCATCAAATGGCGTGGCGCTGTTTGCCTGCGCCGGCGCCGATGGCTTCTTCGAGCACGCGCAGCTCGACGCGCCAATTGAGGAACATCGCCTGTATGTCGCCGATCGGCCGCACGTGTACCCGCTCGCCAGGCTGACCGACCAGCATCCTCCCTACGCTGCGTTGATTGCTGACACGAACGCGGCGCGCCTGTTCGTGTTCGGGCGGGGGACGACGATGCGCAGCGATCAGGTGCAAGGCACGAAAGTCAGTCGCAGCTCAGTCGGTGGCTGGTCGCAGGCGCGGTATCAGCGCCATATTGAAAACTATCACCTGCATCACGCGAAGGAGCTCGTCGACGCGCTGGAACGGGTGGTGCGCGAGGACGGCGTCGAGCGGATCGTGCTGGCGGGAGATGAAGTCATCATTCCAGTGTTGCGCGACCAGCTGCCGAAGCATCTCAGCGACCGGATTATCGATATCCTCCGCCTTGACATCACGACATCCGAACACGAGATCCTGAAGGCCACGACAGAGGCGCTCAGGGAACATGACGGGGAGACCGATGCGCAACAGGTGGGACATCTGCTGGATCAGTATCGCTCGCGCCAGTTGGCCGTCGTGGGGGCGCAGGCCACTATCGCGGCGCTCACCCGAGGACAAGTCGACACGTTGCTCGTCACCGCCTCATTGGATGCCGTGCACGACGACACCGATGCGGACGCATCCGATCTCGAAGACGCGGACGTGAATCGCAGCGACGGAACGCCCCTCTCCGAACAAGTGGTGCGACTGGCACGGACAACGGGCGCACACATTTCCTTTATCGAAGA
>JACDDJ010000158.1:0-4540 GCA_013817065.1 Acidobacteriota bacterium | reverse complement strand
CTGCGGTACCGGCTGTGACACGTGATTCGCACATCAACGCGTGCCATGGCGCGACGGGATCGCGCGGGCCCCGCCGGATGATCACTGGACAGCTGGAACAGAGGCCGATATGAGCAAAAGCAACGTCAACCCGAATCACTACAAGGTGGCCGGACGCGAGCGCCAAGGCGAGGATATCGCGCAGGCCCGAAACAAGCAGAAGCACGCGCAGAGTCTGGTTCGCCGCCGCGCCGAGGTTGGTGGAAAAGTTCGGACACCGGCGCCCGAGCGAGACACCGCGCCGCCAGGCACCCCACCGGCACGAGCCGCGAAGGCGGCGACGCGCAAGCCGCGCGCGGCACCCCTGCAGACTCCACCGGGGCACACGCGCGGGCACAACGTGGTTCCCGGGAGCACCGGACCCCACGCGAGATCTCCGAAGGCTGACCGCAGCGCCGTCCGGCGGCCAACGGCTGGCGCGCGAACGCTGAGCGCGAAGCAGGCAACGGAGAGGGCAAGTGTCGACCTCCAGGGAGCGGACAAGCGAGGGAAGCGCTCCACGGCTCAGAAGCGGGCATCATCCCGCCACGACTTTGGCCCGATGCCCGCGACCAAGGCCGTCGCCGGCGCCTTCGGCAAAGAGCCGTCGCCACCCCGGGGCAAGACACGAAAGGGATGAGCCCCGGACGTCTGCCGTCGAAGCGGGCGCTCCAGCACTCGCTTGCATCGGCGGTTTGCCCATTGGCAGACATGGATATGTGGTCGCGCTTGTCACCAAGCGACGTGCGCATATCTGTCGGGGATTGGAATCGGTCGATGAACGGCAACCTCGCGCGGTCGATTCGGAACACTCCGACGGGGCGCTGCGGGCTTCAGGGGATCTCGTTGACCGGCGATCGCGTTGCCTGCTCTGGCGGATCGAACTCGCACCTGGTTGGCCTACTGAGAGTTCTGGACAACCGGCGACGTCGGTTGTCTTTGGCCGGGTGCTTGGGATTCGAACGGCGCCGCAGGACTCCGGAGCCGCGCGCATCGGAGCAGCCTCCTGTTCGTCACGCAACCCGTAACTTTTCTATCGTCGAGTACGGCTCGCTCTACGCCGTGCAGCAGGCGGTCGCGATCGCCTTTTATCTCCCCGGAGGGCGTATCGCCGACATGACCGGAGGCGGTGCGTTTCGCGACGAGCTTTCCCGCGCTGCTCGCCGCCTTGTTCATCGGAGGGCTCAAGGAACTCGGAGAGCCGGCGCGCAAGTCCCTCATTGTCGACCTGGCGCCGGACCACCAGCGCGCCCGCGCGGTCGGCGTGTACTACGGCGTCCGCAATCTGCTCGTCGTCCCAGCGGCGATCGTCGGGTGGGCTGCTGTGGCAGAGCGCGGCCACCCTGCCACTTGACGCGTCGTTTGTGGTGGGGGCGATCGGCACGTTGGTCTTCGTGCTGACCTCCCGGCGCGAGGGATAGTTGCGATACCCGCTTTCTCAAGGCGACGGCCGTCTTCTGACGGTGAGGTGGCGTGAGGCGCGGCTGGATAGCGATGCAAAGTAAACTCGATCGTCGTTAATCAGGAGTCCGGAAGAAAGGGGTGCACATGCGGATGATGAACTTCGTGGCGCTGATCGTCGTTGGGGCCGTCGCGCTGCTCCACGGCCAGACACGGAAGGTGGAGTTCACACAGGACGCCGTTGATCAGCCACCGAAAGGCTTCGAGTTCGGCCACACGGCCGGAGTGGGCAGACCCGGCAAGTGGGTCGTCCAGGTGGAAGGCAACAACAAGTTCCTCGCCCAACTCGACGCCGACCGGACAGGCTCGCGTTTTCCTGTCGCGGTGCTCGCGGACATCAACGCCGCCGATGTCGATCTCTCCGTGCGGTTTAAGTCCGTATCGGGGCAAGTCGACCAGGCAGCCGGACTCGTGTGGCGCTATCAGGATGAGAACAACTACTACATCGTCCGCGCGAATGCCCGCGAGAATAACGTCGTGCTGTACAAGGTCCAGAATGGCAGGCGAACCGACCTTCCAGTCAGAGGCGAAGGGCGCACGTACGGGAAGCCGTCGAAGGTCCCGTCCGGCCAGTGGGGCACCCTGCGGGTCGTCGCGAAGGGTCCACTCTTTGAGGTGCACCACAACGGCAACAAGCTGTACGAGGTCGAGGACACGACGTTCACCCAGGCTGGCAAGGTCGGGGTGTGGACCAAGGCCGACTCGGTCACCTATTTCGACGATCTGACGATCGTGACACAGTAACGGAGATGCCCAGTCAAATCATCACGCCGAGAGGAAGGGCCGCCGTACTCGCCGTGGCGTCGGTCGTCGCGGTTGGTGCGGCATGCCGGTCGCCTGAGCCGGCGCCGAACGCCGCGCGCACCGTAACGATCTACGTCTCGACGGACCGCGTCTTTTCTGAGCCCGTGCTGCGCGACTACGAGCAGCAAAGCGGCGTTCGCGTCAACGCTGTCTATGATACGGAAGAAACCAAGTCCACCGGGCTCGCCAATCGCCTGATCGCCGAAAAACAACGGCCGCAGGCCGATGTGTTCTGGTCGAATGAGCCAGTCCGAACGCTTGTTCTGAAGGCGCGGGATGTGCTGGCGCCGTACCGCTCACCGAGCGCCGAGGGCATTCCTGCGGCGCTTGTTGATCCTGACGGTTATTGGACGGGTTTCTCGGCCCGCATCCGGGTGATCGCATACAACACGAAGCTTGTGAAGCCGGAAGAGGCGCCGCAGTCGGTGTTCGATCTCGCCGACCCACAATGGCGCGGGCAAGTGGCGATCGCGGACCCGCGATTTGGTTCCACCTCCTTCCACGTCGCGGCGCTCTACGCACTGGCGGGCGACGAGAAGATGGACGAGTTCTTCCGTCGGTTGAAAGCCAACGGCGTGCGCGTCGTCGATGGCAACTCTGTTGTCCGCGACCTCGTGGCACGCGGAGAGGTGAAGGTCGGGTTGACCGATACCGACGATGTCAACGTCGCAATCGAGGATCGACAACCAATCGGGATGGTGCTGCCGGACAAGGAGGGACTCGGCGTGCCGGTGATGCCGAACATGGTGTCGTTGATCACAAACGCGCCGCATCCCGAGGAAGGACGCAGGCTGATCGATTACTTGCTCTCAAAGGACGTGGAGCGTGGGCTCGCACAGTCGGAGGCGGTGCAGATTCCGTTGCACGCTGGCGTGCCAGGCCCGAAGAACATTCCCGCGATCGAGACCTTCAAACCGATGACGCTCGACTACGCGAAAGCCGCGAGTCGAGTGGAAGACGTGACCAGCCGTCTCGCCACGATTCTGGGTCTCTGAGCGAGAGCCGGCTGCCGTCAGGAAGGAGACGCGCGAAACGGCATGTGGGGATGGCCGTCCAGTCGAACCGCGGTGGTGGGCATCGCGATCGTCGTGTTCGGCGTGTGCTGCCTGTTGCCCGTCGGCTACTTGCTCACGATGTCACTGACCGGCACCGACGGACGGTATGCGGCCGTCTTACTCGATGCGCGGCAGCGGGGGTTGCTCTATAACACGGCGCTCCTCGGCACAGGGACAGCCCTCCTCGCCACCGCGATCGGCGCCCCTTTGGGCGTGGCGCTGGCTCGGATTGCCCTGCCGCGAAAGGCGCTCCTTCGTCTGACGCTTGCCGCGCCGGTCCTCCTGCCGCCGTACGTCGTTGGATTGGCCTGGATCTATCTCGGAGGGAGCCGTGGGCTGGTGGCGACGCTGGCGGGGCGTGACCTGCTTTCGGGTTGGACCTATAGCTTGCCGGCCGGCATTCTCGTGTTGAGCCTGGTCTTGTACCCCCTGTCGATGCTCGCGACTGAAGTGGCGATGCGCCGAATCGACGGACGCCTCGAAGAGGCCGCCCTGATAATCGCACCGCCGGGCCGCGTGCTATGGCGCATCACGCTGCCGCTCGCGGCACCAAGCATCTTCGGCGCCGCACTGGTGATCTTCGTACTCGCCGTCTCGGAATTCGGCGTCCCTGGACTGCTGCGGGTCCGCGTGTACACGACGGAGGTCTTCACCGCCTTCGCGGCGCTCTACGACTTCAGCCGCGCCGTGCTCGTTGCGGTGCCGCTCCTCCTGCTCTGTCTCACGGTAGCCTGCGTGGCCGCCGCGCTGCTCGGAGAGCGTCTCGTGATCACTCGCCGAAGTGCCGGGACGAGGCCTGCCTTCCTTGACGCATGGCGACGAGCGGCGGTCACGGGCGCACTCGTCGTCGTCGCCGTTGCCCTCGGACTCCCGCTGGCCGTGCTTGTGCGTGAGGCACTGGGCGCCCGGTCCCTCTCTGCAGTACTCGGAGGCTCGGGTGATGCGATCGCGAACAGCCTCGTGCTGGCGACGGCGGGTGCGACGGCCGTGCTGAGCGTGGCCGTCTGGCTCGGCTACTCCAGGGCGAGAGCGCGCGGCCGAATTGGGCAAGTCGCGGACGTCCTCTTCGTCGTTGTGTTCGCGGTGCCGACCACCATCGTTGGCGTCGGCCTGATCGGGCTGTGGAACCGGCCTGGCGTGCTTGGCGCCGTCTACGGAACGGACTTCATGTTCCTCCTGGCGTATCTGGCACGATTCGTCCC
>JACDDJ010000157.1 GCA_013817065.1 Acidobacteriota bacterium | reverse complement strand
GTCCGCAGTAGTGTCAGGGGTCAGGACGAACGGATGACAAATGTCACTACGGATGACCGCCACGGTCCGCGGTGACGAAACTGGCAGCTTTCGCACTGACCCGCCCGCTAACGCCGTGGCGGACCGAACCGGTGATCGAGCCAGTCGAGTCCTTCCTTGATCAGCTCGTTGGTCCAGCCGAAGGATGAATGTCCCCCCGGAAACACCAGGTGACGTTTCTCATCCGGCGGAGTACCCAGGAGGCGGAGGAGCGGCGGCTGCGACGTCTCGTAGGGGAAGATGGCGTCGTGCCGGCCGTTCATCATGAGCACCGGTGCTGTCACTCGAGATGCGTAGTTGATCCCGTCGATCTCCGGCGGCATCGGCGTGGCGTGAAGGGCCAACACGAGTAAGCCGCCGAGCAGGAGGATGCCGGTCTTGAGCCGCGGCTCCAGCGCCATGAAGCCCGGGGCCCAGATCGCGCCGTTGCTGATCCCCTGGAATGCGATCGCATCACTGGCCAGATCGCTTCGGCTCTGTAGACAGGCCAGCGACTGGCGAAGCCCGCCGACGGCGATGCGCGTTGGCCGACCACTCGCGGATATTGCCCGCCATGTCGATCGCGCCAGCGGATCGTGTCGGCATCGGGCGCATCCTCCGGGCGCAAATCGAAGCGGAGCGCGGCGGTCGGGGTTCCTGTGACGAGATCGGCTGGCATCGTAGCCCGCCCGCTCGACGCGCCAGTGAAAAGCTCCCCGCGGAACGCGCACCCGCGCGAGTGGCGTGGTCCCCAGCGCAATCCCATCGCCGGCGCTGCCAAAAGGACGAATGGTCACAACCCCGCCGGGTGGCGCCAACTCGACCGAAACCCGCGTGGAGGTCAGGTCCCACAGCTCCTCCGGTGTCCGCGGAGAGTCAACGCCGGTTAGGCGTGGCACATTAGGATGGCCGCAGGCAAACCCAGCGCCGCAGCCACGGTCATGGGTGACGGGTAGTATTTCGATCACGCAGGCAAACCCAGAGACCCGGTTCGACGAGACCGGGCGAGGTTAGTTTCCGGGAAGATTGCTTTCACCTCACTCTGACGTAGACATTGACGTGCAGGTCGGATACAACTCCTCTCCTATGGACACCAACACGCTCATTATCGTGATCCTTCTTGTGCTGCTGCTCGGCGGAGGAGGCTTCTTCTACCGCGGCCGGCGCCGCTGACACACGAAGAGTGATCGGACTTTGCGGGAGGTCGCACGGCATTGCTTGCGCTGGGCGATCGATCCTCCCGTTTCCAAAGCCTTCCTCAATTGAGCGGCGGGATCTCGTCGCCTGGGCCGAGACGTTCAAACGGTAAAGAACGTCGCAGTCGAACCAGAAGTACTTCCAGTGCGACTGGGGCAAGGAGTGGACCGCGAAATAGCCACGGGCGCGATCCATCGCATGGCTCGTGACGGCCTGCGCTTGCGGTGATCCTGCTTCAGCAAGCACTTGCCGGCCGCGCCATCGAATTGAACAGGCAGCGCGCGACTCGGAACGCCGAGCCGCGCGCCGCGACTCGACGTCCAGGCCAACCGTTGGTTCGTCAAGAAAGAGCAGATCCGGGTTGCCGCAGATGGCGAGCGCGAAGTGGACGCGCTGGCGCGGTCCACCGACAGCTCGCCGTACCTGGACTACTGATATCCCCACGGGGCGGGTGGCGCCGCAATCGGCGTGGAGAGGTCGAACGCGAGCCGGACCGAATGGCCCATCGTCGGCCAGTGGACGCCGTAGTGGAGTGTGCGGTCGTCCACAAAGTGCAGGAACCAGAAGTTGTCGGACCGGAGCGGCAGGATGTTCGCCGTGTGCGCGTCGGCGCGGAAGATCTGGCGCTCGGCGAGACCCGGGCCCGGCGCGTCGCCGCCATACTGGCTCACGCTGTCTGGCTTGCCGTCCTCGTGCCGATGGTCGTGCTTCAGGCGCAGCGTCCCGTTCGTACGCGTCAGGATCCAGTTACGGGAACGGTCCTCGTTCTCGTGCAGCGCGATGTGAATGCGGTCCGGCGCGCATTCCCGGACGTGAGCGACCAGCGCCTTGCCCTCGAGCCCCTCGCGGTAGTACTCGGTCACGTCCGAGACGGACCCGGGATAGGCCTTGCCGCAGTGCACCTGCAGCTTCGCCCAGAACGCATCCTGCTCGGGCGCGGTGCCCGTTCTCCCGCTCCCGGGCGTCGCCGTCCCCGAACCCGGAGCGCCTCCGCACGCGGCCGCGCCCACGACGACGGTGGCCATGACGACGGTTCCCGCGAATGCCTGCACATTGAACATGCGCGGCAGTATAACGGAGGGGTTGCCTCCGGGATCCCTTCCGGATATAGAGGAGGATCCGTCAACGTATCCACTGGAGTCGAAAACGATGCTCGTAAGGATCCTTCTGTCGTGGGCACTGCTCGCAGGTTCGACCACGCCATTGACCGCCCAGGAGAAGGGCTACCGTTCGGTCGTACCGGCGGACGCACAGACCGACCCGGGAATGTTCGACGTTCACCGGGTCGGTGATCGTCTGCTCTTCGAGATTCCGGACTCGCTCCTCGGCCGCGACATGCTGATCATGAGCCGCTACGCGCGGGCGCAGCACGGCCTCGCCGACGGCGGCTCCAGCTTGGCCCCCAACATCGTCGTCCGCTGGGAGCGGCGCGGCGATCGGCTGGTGCTGCGTGGCGTGTCGCACCGGACGACCGCGGACGAGGGGACGCCGCTCCAGCTCGCGGTCGAGAACTCGAACTTCGCGCCGGTGCTCCAGGCAATCCCGGTGGCCGCCCGCGGCGCCGCTTCGTCGGTCATCGACGTGACGGACATGTACATGGGAGACACGCCGACGTTCGCGCTGCCGCGCCAACGTCGGACGCAGCTCGGTGTGCGCAGCTACGACCGCGGCCGGAGCTGGCTCGAGTGGTCGCGCAGCTTCCCGATCAACGTCGAGGTCCGCGTGGTGCGGACCTATGCGGCCGACCAGCCGCCATCCAACACCCGGGGCGGCTCCATCAGCTTCGAGGTCAACCACTCGATGATCCTGCTGCCCGAGACGCCGATGATGCCGCGCTACAACGACGAACGGGTCGGCTTCATCTCGAGCGAGCGGGTCGACTACTCGAGCGAGTACCAGGGTCTGAGGCCGGCGCAGATGATCCATTGCTATCGCCTGGAGCCGTCCGACCCGGCGGCCTTCGCGCGCGGCGAGCTGGTGGAGCCGGTCAAGACGTGGGTGTGGTACCTCGATCCGGCGACGCCGAAGGAGTGGATCCCGTTCTTCACCGACGGGATCCTCGAGTGGAACGCCGCGTTCGAGCTGGCCGGCTTCAAGAACGCACTCGAGGTGCGCGTCGCGCCGACCGAAGCGGACGACCCGGAGTTCAGCCTGCTCGACGCCCGCTACTCGGTGCTGCGATACGTGGCGAGCCCGACCCGATCAGCGAATTCGAGCGGTGACGTGATCGACCCGCGCTCCGGAGAAGTGCTCCGCGCGCACACGAACATGTATCACGGCCTGATGGAGCGATTGCGCTGGTGGCTGGTCTCGCAGGTGGCGACGGCGAACCCGAACTTTCAGGCGACGAACCTCTCGATTGGCGATATGGGCGAGGCGCTGCGCTACGTGGTGTCGCATGAAACCGCCCACTCGGTGGGCCTGCCGCACAACCAGCGGGCGAACTTCGTCTACCCGGTGGAGTCGATTCGGGATCCAGAGTTTGTCACGAAGATGGGTCACTCGGCGTCGTCGGTGGGGCGGACCCGCTACAACTACGTCGCTCAGCCCGGCGACGGCGTCCCGCCCGAGCGCCGCATCGGCGTGTGGGACAAGTTCGCGGTCTACTGGGGCTACCGTCCGATCCTCGAGGCGAAGACGCCCGAGGACGAGCGGGCGACGCTGAACAGGTGGATCGTCGAACGCGCCCACGAGCCGTGGTTCCGGTTCGGCTCGGCGCAGTTCGGCATGGACGTGGAGTGGGATCCCTATCGGCTGACCGAAGGCATCTCGGACGATCCCGTCCAGGCCGCGGTCTACGGGATGAAGAACCTGCGGACGGCCACCGGCAGCCTGATGAAGTGGCTCCTGAAGGACGGCGACGACTACTACGAACTCGAGACGCACTACCTGCAGAACCTGACGCAGTGGAATCGTTACGCCGAGCACGCGGCCGCCGCCGTCGGCGGATCGGGGACGCACCACAAGCGCTTCGGCGAAGCCGGCCCGGTCTACACGGCCATCGCCCCGGACTA
The DNA here is from genome assembly GCA_013817065.1 of Acidobacteriota bacterium. Taxonomy (GTDB): domain Bacteria; phylum Acidobacteriota; class Vicinamibacteria; order Vicinamibacterales; family 2-12-FULL-66-21; genus JACDCA01. Next base: position 4,395 of record JACDDJ010000157.1, on the reverse strand, counting down.
CCAGAAGAAGGCGATGCGGTTCATCGACGAGCACGTGCTGCAGACGCCGACCTGGGCACTGGATCACGACATGCTTCGCCGACTCGAGCACGCCGGCGCGGTCGAGCGCATCCGCGCCTACCAGGAGCTCGCTGTGAAGCGCCTGCTGAATCACGCGCGGCTCGCGCGCCTGATCGAGCACGAGGCCTTTCTCGGCGACAAGACGTATCGCCCGGCCGAGATGCTCGACGATACGCGCCGGATGATCTGGCGCGAAGTGGGGACCAGCCAGCCGATCGACACCTACCGGCGCAACCTGCAGCGCGCCTATCTCGAACAGACGCACCACCTGCTGCACGAGGCGAAGTCCGAATCGTGGACGCCCCCCGATTCCGGCAACCTGCGCGTCAGTTCGAACACCGATCCGCCGCTCAACGCCGCTTTGCACATCTCGCAGTCCGACATCCGTCCGCTGCTGCGCGATCAGCTGCGGCTGCTCGAAGAGGAGATCCGCCCGGCGCTCCAGCGGGGCGTGAGCGACCGCATGACCCGCATCCACCTGGAGGACGCGCTCGTGCGGATCGGGAAGTCACGCTGAGCGCGACGACGGTCGGCATGTCGGGCCATACAACTGGCAGCCGGCAGCGTCCCTGGCACTCGCGCCACCCGTGTGATCCACCACAATCCGTGGCGATAATCCCATGACAATCCAAGCAGAGGACCAGCGATGACGAAGCGACCGGTGGCGGCAATCACGGTGGCGGTGGCGAGCGGGGCGTGGCTGTTCGCGCAGCCGCCAGCACAAGGACAGCAGGCCACGGCGAAGCCGCCCGCGATGCATCGCGTCAGCGGCGGCGAGCGGCACGGGCCGTCGGCCTTCCCCCGCGTGGACTACGAGCAGGTGCGTCCGAAGGTCGCCGGTGCGATCGACTTCCAGCATTACCACACCTACGAGGAGACCGTCGGACTCCTCCGGGGATGGGCCGAGAAGTACGCCGGGATCGTGGACCTCTACTCGGTCGGCCAGTCGCTCGAGGGACGCGAACTGTGGCAGATCACGATCGCGAACAAAAAGGGGCTCCGCCACACCGACCGTCCGGCGATGTTCATCGAGGGGGGCCGCCACGCCGGTGAGATCAGCGGTATTGAGGCGACGCTCTACTTCATCAACCATGTCCTGACGAACTACGGAACTGATCCCGAGATCACCGCGCTCGTCGACACCAAGACCCTGTACGCGCGCCCGTTCAACAACCCCGACGGTGCCAACCTCTACCATCTGACCGCCCAGACGCTGCGGAGCAGCGTGCGCCCCGTCGACAACGACAACGACGGCCTGCTCGACGAGGATCCGGGCGAGGACCTCGACGGCGACGGGTTCGTACGCCAGATGCGCCACTTCGTCGGCATGGGGAAGGGCAGCTCGATCAAGGACAAGCGCGACCCGAAGGGCCGGCTGATGCAGAACGTCGGCGCCGGCAAGGGCGACTACGAGATCTACCCGGAGGGGATCGACAACGACAGGGACGGCCGCTACAACGAGGACGGCGTCGGCGGCCTCGACCTCCACCGCAACTACCCGGAGAACTGGCGCCCGATGCGCGAGGAGACGGGGCGCGGCCAGACGCAGGGGGGCGCCGGCGAGTACCCGCTCTCGGAGCCCGAGACGATGGCGGTGTTCAAGTGGCTGATGACCCATCCGAACATCGCGATCGTGCAGTCGCTGGACACGTCGGTGCCGATGATCCTGCGCGGGCCCTCCACGAGCAAGAGCGAAGAATCGATGTTCCCGCGCGACCTCGCGCTCATCCAGAAGTTCGACAAGGTCGGGCTCGATATCACCGGCTACCCGTGGGCCGGCGACACGTTCTTCACCTACGCGACGCGGAGCGCGAACCCGGATACCGGCGAAGAGCCGCGGGGTACGCCGCTGTTCGGGCACGGGCCCGACTTCGGCTACTCGTACTACGGCACCGTCTGGTACGGCAACGAGATCTGGAACGGTGGTCGCTTCACCGACTATGACAAGGACGGCCGCATCGACGGCTGGGAAGTGCTGCGGTGGAACGACGAGAACCGGGCCGGCAAGGGAGACTTCAAGGAGTGGATGGCCTTGAGGCACCCCGATCTCGGCGAGGTCGAGATCGGCGGCTGGAATCCGAAATTCTACTCCCAGAACCCGCCGCCCGACCTGCTCGAGCCGTGGGCGCGCAACGAGGCGATGTTCAACATCTACCTCGCCAGGCAACTCCCGCAGGTCCGGATCGTCTCGGCCTCCGCCAAGCCGGCGGGAAAGGACGCCATCACGATCGAGGTGACGGTCACCAACGAGGGCAAGATGCCGACGGCGCTCGACATGGCGGAGCGCGTCAAGATGGTGCGCCCCGACACCGTCACCCTCACGCTCGGCACGGGGCAGCAGCTCGCGCCCACGCTCGAGGGCCAGCCGCGCCAGCGTCCCGCGATCGAGATCGCGCACCTGCAGCCGGGTGAGACCAAGACCGTCAACTGGCAGGTGCGCGGGGCCGGCCAGGTGCGGCTCGCGATCAGCTCGACCCGCGGCGGCGTTGACTCGCGCACACTCGACGTGCGGTAGGTCGGGCTGGTCCCGCTCCTGCGCTGTCTCTCTCGCCGCGCGGTGACCACGACCAGTGTCACCCTAGCCGTCTGTGGCCCCGCACAGCGCCGCCACTGCCGCCATCGCAGCGACCGGCATCGCGTCGGCGCGCAGCGTCAGTGGACCCAGCGTCACCAGCACGCTTCCCGCGGCTGTCGCAGCCTCTAGTTCCTCCGCGGACCATCCACCTTCAGGACCGAGCAGGATCGTCACCGTGGACGGCGGTGGCGTCGCGAGCGCAGCCCGCAGCGGCAGCGTCGCGGCAGCCGCGGACGGTTCCACGAACATCAACCTCGTCTCGCCGGGGATTGTCGACGCGAGCCAGTCGTCGAGGTTCTGCGTCTCGGGGATGACCGGCAGCGTGGCGCGGCGGCACTGCTTCACCGACGCCATCGCCACGCGCTGCCACCGTGCCCGCGTTTCAGGGCGACGGGCAAAGGACGGCTTCACGTCGGTGTGCGCGGTGAGCAGTGGTTGGATGCTCTCGGCGCCCATCATCGTGGCGTCTCGCACCGCGGCGTCCATGCTGTCGCCCTTGAGGACGGCGAGCACCAGCTGAACTCTGACAGCGGGAGGCGCTGTGCCTCGGAGGCGCTCGACGATTCGAAGCGAAGCCGTCTCACGCACCGCGGCTTCGACGATGGCCCGATACTCGGCGCCGCGACCGTCGAACACCGCGACCTCGGCGCCGGCACCGAGTCTCAGCACGCGCGTCAGGTGTCTCGCTTCATCGGCGGGCAGCATCACCGACGCGAGGTCGGGATCGAGGTCGGGTGCGTAGAACCGCGGCAGCATCAGTTGATTATGTTGCAGCCGGGCTATACTTCCCCCGATCAGCGGATCGACAGCGCATTGCTCTTCAAGGGTCAGAATCTCGGCAAGTACAAGATCATCGCGCCACTCGGCAGCGGTGGCTTCGGTGCCGTGTACCTGGCGCAGGACACCTGGATCGACAAGCGAGTCGCGATCAAGGTCCCCCATCGACAGAACATGGACTTCGGCGAGCTTCTCCACGAGCCTCGCCTGCTTGCCAGCGTCAGCCACCCCAACATCGTTTCCATCATCACGGCCGAGAAAGAGGACAGCGTCTTCTTCATCGTGATGGAGTATGTGCCGGGCGAGACGCTCGAAAGCATCGTCGCGGCGGTTGGCGCGCTGGACGTGAACCGATCGCTCGACTTCACGTGCCAGATCTGCAACGCCGTGGACCATGCGCATCGGCAAGGCGTCATTCACCGCGACCTCCGGCCGGCCAACGTCCTTGTCACCGAGAACGACATGTGCAAGGTGGCGGACTTCGGCACCTCGCGATTCCTCGAGATCGCGGCTCATGGCACGACGGTCATCGGCAGCCCCCCCTACATGGCGCCGGAACAGTTCCATGGGAAGGCGGTGTTCGCATCCGACATCTACTCGATCGGGATCACGATGTACCAGATGCTCACCGGGATGCTGCCGTACGATGCGCCGGCACCCGCGGACCTGGGCAAGCTGATGTCCGGCGAACTCGTGTCGCCGCCGCGATTGAAAAACGGCGCGATTCCAAAAGTCATCAGCGACATCGTCATGAAGGCGCTGTCACCGGAGGTCGCGACGCGCTACCAGCGCGCGACCGACCTCATGGAGGACGTCCTCGCCGCGCGAACGCGTCGAACGCCTCACCCAGGCGGACGTGTCGAAACGCCCGGCGCGCGCACGGTTCGGGACGATTCGCAGGGCATTCAGAACCGGCTGCGCGCGCGTGAAGCGCCGGCGGCGCGGTTCTGCTGGCAATGCCGGAAGCCTCTCCACGCGCGCAC
>JACDDJ010000770.1 GCA_013817065.1 Acidobacteriota bacterium | reverse complement strand
GGTTTGCCCTTGACGACCAGCCTGCTCGCGACCTTGCGAACGAAGCAGAGCACTCCGAATCGAACGGTTGTGCCAGATGCAGAAGCATGAAGCCGTCTACTATAATGACCGCGCTTCGCGTCGCTCCACCTTGCGACGAGGACTCCACCGTGAGGCGTTCGACGAGGGACTGAGATGAGGAAAGAGGGATTCGGGATTCTGGCGGTGGCGCTCCTCCTGCTCGCGACCGCCCCCGCTTACGCTCAGCGGCCGCGCAACATCGTGGTGATCTACACGGACGATTTGGGCTACGGAGATGTCTCCTCGTACGGCGCCACGGCCCTGAAGACGCCAAACGTCGACCGCCTGGCGAAGGAGGGGTTGCGCTTCACGGACGGACACTCGCCCGCCGCGACCTGCACGCCATCCCGCTATGCGCTGCTGACGGGCGAGTACGCGTTCCGCAGGCCAGGAACCGGCATCCTGCCCGGCAATGCCGCCCTCGTCATCGAGCCGGGCCGCACGACGGTTCCGTCGATGTTGCAAAGGGCGGGCTACGCGACTGCGGTCGTGGGGAAATGGCACCTCGGTCTCGGACCCAAGGGAGGGCCCGATTGGAACGGCGAGATCCGGCCCAGCCCGAACGATATCGGGTTCGATTATTCGTTCATCATGGCCGCGACGGCCGATCGCGTGCCGACGATTTACATAGAGGACCGGCACGTCGCGGGACTCGATCCGTCGGACCCGATTACGGTGAGCTACGGCGAACCGATCGGCAACTGGCCTACCGGTAAAGCGAATCCAGAGCTGCTGAAGATGGCGCCGAGCCACGGGCACGACATGACCATCGTCAACGGGATCAGCCGCATCGGCTACATGACGGGCGGTAAGGCGGCGCTGTGGAAAGACGAGGACATGGCCGACGTGTTCGTCGCGAAGGCCGTCGCGTTTCTGGAAAAGCAGCGCGACAGCCCCTTCTTCCTGCTGTTCGCGACCCACGATCCGCACGTGCCGCGCCTACCGCATCCGCGCTTTGCCGGCAAGTCGGGAATGGGTCCGCGCGGCGACGCCATTCTTCAGGCAGACTGGTCGGTCGGCGAGATTCTCCGCGCACTCGATCGACTGAAGCTTGCCGATGACACCCTCGTCATCTTCACCAGCGACAACGGGCCGGTTGTGGACGATGGCTACCAGGACGATGCGGTGTCGAAGCTTGGCCGCCACAAGCCGGCAGGGCCTTTTCGCGGCGGCAAGTACAGCCATTTCGAAGGGGGCACGCGCGTGCCCTTCATCGTGCGATGGCCGGCACGCGTGAAGCCGGGCGTGTCCGACGCGCTGGTCTGCCAGGTGGACTTCCTCGCGTCGTTTGCGGCGCTGGCCGGACAGACACTGACGGAGAACGACGGGCCCGACAGCCTCGATACGAGCGCCGCCTTTCTCGGAGCGTCGAAGACGGGCCGGCGCGAGCTCGTAGAACAGGCCGGCGGTGAGGCGCTGCGGGTCGAGAAGTGGAAGTACATGCCGGCGAGCAAGCGGCCGAAGATGAACACGCAAGTGAACATCGAGCTCGGGAACGATACGGTGCCGCAGCTCTACGATCTCGCCGCCGACCCTGGTGAGCGCACGAATCTGGCGGGCAAGTATCCGGAGAAGGTGGCGGAGATGGAGGCCCTGCTGACGAACATCCGGCAAGCGGGCAGGAGCCGACCACCGGGGAACTGATATCGAGCCGCAAGCTCACTCGGATCGCAACACCTCCGCGAGGCCGACGCGAGCGGCTCGAAGAGCCGGGCGCCTGGGCGGGCCGGAGGAACCCTGCGAACGTGTGGAAGAAATGGCAAGCCGCCGCTCGGCACGACCGTGATTGCGTCGGCGGTCACGCTCACGACCACCGCGTTGTCGGACCCCGCTGGTGCCGATGGCTCGGCGGCCCATGTCGTGAGCCGCTCGCCGGCCGCGGCGAGCCGCTCGGCGACCCGTGCGCTGATGGTTTCAGCGCTGCGTTCGAGCTGGTCGCGGGCGCGCTGCTCGTCAAGCGCCTGCTGCTGATCGATCAGCCGCCACGCCAGCGCGCACAACACTCCGCTGACGATAATCGTCGTGGTGACGAGCGCACCGAGGAGCGGCAAAGGACGACGAGGCACGAGAGGCGTATCTTAGCGCCGCCTGGTTCCGGCGGGAGTCAGGTGAGTCTCACGTTGGTGTCAGACCCGGGGGCTGGGTCACCGTGACCAATCCGTTTGCCACGCCGTACGCTCTGCTCAGAACGCTTCTCGGTGACAACGAATGCGACCAGATTCAGGAGGCCGACATGTGATGAGAGCCCCCGGTCGTTCATGCGGCTGTGACACGCCGCCGCGCCGATTAGCAGCCGCCTTTTACTTCGCGGTCGCGAGCCTGGCGCGCACTTCGGCGAGCCAGTCGAGGACGACCTGCACGTGGATTGGAGTGTTGGCAGCTGG
>JACDDJ010000156.1:7215-8647 GCA_013817065.1 Acidobacteriota bacterium | reverse complement strand
CGCTAGGGGCGCCGCGCACGCTGAGCGTGGGCGTGAGATGGCGTCCACGGTTCTGAGTCCCTTCAACGTCGACTGACCGCGGACACACGATTCATTCGCGGCCCTCAAGTGCCGAGAACATCGAAGCCGAAAACCCGCGCCGCCAACCCGAGCGCCGTGTCGTGCGTGGCCATTGTGGGCAGCGGTCCGATCCTGTCGCGCCAGATCAAAGCCGTCGCGAGATGCATGGCATCGAGCGTGCCGAGTGGCATCGGCATCGGTTCGCTGGCTCGACTCAGGACCGGAGGGCGCAGCAGCACGAGGTCGATCGCCTCGAGCCATTCGTTGATGGCGCGCAGTCTTGCGGCCGACTCGGTGGTCGTCAACGCACCCTGCAGCCGTAGCCGGTCAATCGTGCGCGCGCTTTCGACCGCAATGAGTTCGCTGGACACCAGCGCGTCGCACGATCGGAGGTCGTCGAGAGCGCCCGGCTCGCGCAAGACAATGCGCAGCAGCGCGGAGGTGTCGATGTACGCGATCACCGCCGCCGCCGATCCGCGAGCAGGACGGCGACGCTGTCGGTGCGCCTGGCGAGCTTGGGCGGAAGCTTCAGATCGCGCAGGCGGCGCTTCGCCTTGCGAATTTCCAGCGGTTGTACCGCGTACGGGACGATTCGCGCCACTGGCGTGTCTCGGTCGAGCACTGTCAGCGTGCCGCCGTTTCGCACCGATCGGAGATGTTCGCTTAACCGGGCCTTCAGGTCCGCAATTCTGACGTCGCTCATACCCAATTGTAGTCACGACTGGTCACATCTGGTCAAGGAGGCATTCGAAGGCTTGGCTTGCCGCGTCTGCCATAGGCGACGAGACATGGCACGCGTGGCGGCCGAAAAGGATGTGCTGTCGGAGGCGCGAGTGAAGACTTCGAGGTAGACGGCGTTCTTTGGCTCGCTGCCGCCTTGCTGGGCAAGCGCCACTCCCGGAAACACAACAAACACTGCCGCCGCCACGAGGACTCCCAAGTGTCGGGCACCGGATGAAGGTCGTGAACCCAAAGCCATCTCTGCTCCTCTTCTGCCGTGTTAATTGAGAGTGCTCTACGCGCCACCGCTCGGCGGGCCTGGCGGTGGCGTCGGCGTTACTCCTCTGCGCACTCGATGACTGCCGGGCGAATGCCGATTGGCACCGCCCAGGGGTGCTGGCGGATCGTCGCGTCCCCACCGGCCGGTCGGACGCCATCGTTCACCCACAGAACGAGGTCATCGAAAGCGGTCAGCATCTCCTGCTGGTTGAACTGGCAATGGCCGAACGCATTGACCGTTCGCTGAACCAACCACTGTTCTGGAGCGAGCGATCCGTACAGGGTCTGGTGAAAGCGCGGCACCACGGGGTCACGGGTCGTGTGCAGCGTCAGCATCGGGAAGGCAAGGTCTCCGCTGGGCGTGTAGTAATGC
>JACDDJ010000156.1:0-7205 GCA_013817065.1 Acidobacteriota bacterium | reverse complement strand
GTGTCCATATTGTCGAAAAATGAGTGACCGTGCGTGCGCCGGAGGAGATCGTTGGTAAAGCACGATCTCCGGCGGCCCACCAGCCGGACCGGCAGTGCCGAGCCCGACCCGCGCCACGCGACCGCGGCGCCGCTCCAGCAACTCCTCATGGACGAGCAGGGCCAGCCATTCCTGACCAGTCGATGCGAACTTCGTCTCGTAGTAGGTCGCCGCCAGTATCGGAACCGCAACGCCCAGTCCGCCGGCGAGGGCGCCAGTGGACGACGTGCCCACCGGTCCGTCCGTCGCCGCGACGTACAATTAGCTGGATGTTGTCCTACGGAACTCGCCTGAAGTACGCATTTCGGTCCTTCTTCTCGCTCCTTGATTACGGCCGCATCCCAGAGGACGTTGCCCAGGCGGTGCTCGTGAAGCCTGAGGCGACGGCGACGGCGCCGGTAGCTCCGCCAGCAGCGGAAACGAGCGACCGGGCCGTCCAGATGCTTGCGTTGCTGCAGCGGGACGGTCGGCTCGTCGACTTCCTGATGGAGGACCTGGCCGCCTATCCTGACGCGCAAGTGGGCGCGGCCGTCCGCGACGTACACGCCGGCTGTCGCACCGTACTCACCCGCTATGCGACGCTCAGCCCCGTGATGAACGACGAAGAGGGGCAGACCGTCACGGTGGCACGGGGCACCGATCCTGCGTCAGTGAAGGTCATTGGACATGCCGCCGGCGAGCCGCCGTACCGTGGAGTGCTTCGCCACCGTGGCTGGGAGGTATCGCGTCTGGAGCTGCCGCCTCTCGCGGCAACCGGCCGCACGATCATTGCTCCCGCAGAAATTGAAATCACCTAGCCGGATGGTCGACGTGAATCACCGCTTCGTTGTCGGTATCGACCTCGGGACCACGAACTGCGCGCTTGCGGTCGTTGATACGTCTGCTTCAGAGAGTGAGTCGCGCGTTTGGCTCCAGGACATCCCGCAGCTGGTTGCGCCCGGCGAAGTGGCGCCGCGCACACTGCTTCCGTCCTTCTTGTACGTTCCCGGCGAGATGGATTTCCCGGCGGGCAGCACGGCGCTGCCGTGGAACCCGCAGCCGGCGTATGTCGTCGGCGAGGTGGCGCGACGTCGGGGGGTCGAGAACCCGATGCGCCTCGTTGCATCGGCAAAATCGTGGCTGTCGCACGGCAGCGCGAACCGCACCGGCCCGATCCTGCCGTGGAACGCTCCCGAGGACGTGACCCGAATCTCCCCCGTTGACGCGTCGGCGGAGTACTTGCGCCACATCGCGGCAGCATTTGACCGGGATGTTGCCGGCGGCGATCCCGCACTGGCGCTGGCGCAACAGGACGTGCTGCTGACGGTGCCGGCGTCGTTCGACGAGGAAGCCCGCGAGTTGACGCTGCGTGCCGCCCACGCCGCCGGGCTCACCCACGTGACCCTGCTCGAGGAGCCGCAGGCGGCCTTCTACGCCTGGATCGACGCCCTCGGCGACCGATGGCGGCGGCGCGTGACCGTTGGCGATCTCATTCTCGTGTGTGACGTCGGCGGCGGCACAACCGACTTCAGTCTGATCGCTGTATCCGAGCAGCAGGGTGACCTCACGCTCGAACGCGTCGCTGTCGGTGAGCACATCCTGCTTGGCGGGGACAACATGGACCTGGCGCTCGCGCGCCTGCTCCAGGGTCGGCTCGAAGCCGCAGGGCACCGCATCGACAGCGCCCAGCTCCACAGTCTCTGGCACCAGGCGAGGCTTGCCAAGGAGGCGCTGCTCGGCGACGCGTCGGAACGCGAGCGGCCCGTGACGCTCCTCGGCCGCGGCTCACGGCTCGTGGGCGCAGCCGTCACCACCAGCCTGACGCGAGACGATGTGGATCAGGTGCTGACCGAAGGATTCTTCCCGGCAGTGGGCCGCGATGCGCTGCCGATGCGTCCGCGCCGCGCAGGCCTGCAGGAGATGGGTCTTCCCTACGCCGCCGATGCCGCGGTGACACGCCACCTCGCGCGATTTCTCTCGCGGCAGACCGACAGCGGCGCCATGCAGGCGACGATCCGTCGCGGCCCGAGCGGCCTTGCATGCCCCACGCACGTGCTGTTCAACGGCGGCGTGATGAAGGCGCCGGCGCTGCGAGGGCGCGTGATCGACGTGCTGAACGGGTGGTTGCAGCAGGACGGCTTCGCTCTCCTTGATGATCGACACGTGCTCGACGGACCGGATCTCGATCACGCGGTTGCGCGTGGCGCGGCGTACTACGCGCAGGCGCGCCGTGGCCGCGGCGTGCGGATCCGCAGCGGCGCGCCCAGGACCTACTACATCGGCATCGAAAGCGCGATGCCGGCCGTCCCCGGGATCCCGGCGCCGCTCAAGGCGCTCTGCGTCGTGCCCTTTGGAATGGAGGAAGGCACCAGCGCGTCAATCGGCGATCTCCAGTTCGGGCTTATCGTCGGTGAACCAGCGGAGTTCCGCTTCCTCAGTTCCACCGTTCGTAAGAGCGATGCACCTGGTGCGCTGATCGAGGACTGGGCCGAGGATCTGGAGGAGCTCGGGCCGCTCGAGGTGACGCTGGACGGCGGGAACGCCGCCGGAGGTGCGGTGCCGGTGACACTCGAGAGCCGCGTCACGGAGGTCGGTACCCTCGAGCTCTGGTGCGTCGGGCGCGACAACCGCGGTCGATGGAAGCTTGAACTCAACATTCGGGAGCGCGAGGCCTGAGCAGCCCATCCGAGCGGATCGTCGGCATCGATCTCGGCACCACAAACTCGGCGCTCGCCTGGAGCGATCCGCGCGTGCCGATTCGCCTCTTCGAGGTACCCCAGCTGGTCGCCTCGAACGACATCGGACGGCAGCCCTCGCTGCCGTCGTTCCTCTATTTCCCAACGGACAATGAACGGCACGGCGGCTCGATGCGGCTGCCGTGGAACGCGCACCCGGATCTAGTCGCGGGAGTGTTTGCGCGCGAGCACGGCGCGCTGGTGCCGGGGCGCCAGGTTGCGTCCGCCAAGTCGTGGTTGTCGAACGCTCTCGTAGACCGCACGGCCGCGCTGTTGCCATGGGCCGTCAACGAAGGACCAAAGCTCTCGCCCGTGGATGCCTCTGCACGGTTGCTCGCGCATCTGCGCGACGCGTGGAACCATCAGCAGGCGGGTGATGCGACCGTTCGTCTCGAAGGGCTGCCCGTCGTACTTACCGTGCCGGCGTCCTTCGATGAGGAGGCGCGCGAGCTCACGGTAGCCGCGGCCCGGACCGCCGGTTTCGAGCAGCTGACACTCCTCGAAGAGCCGCTGGCCGCCCTCTATGCCTGGATCGCCACTCACCGCCGAACGCTTGCCGAGCGCTTCGCCGACGGCGCGCTGGTGCTTGTGTGCGACGTCGGCGGGGGCACAACGGACTTCAGTCTGATTCGTGCGTCGATCGAGGCGGACCAGGGAGAACTCAGCTTCGAGCGGATCGCGATCGGGGAACACCTGCTGCTTGGCGGCGACAACCTCGATCTCGCCCTCGCCGCCGCGGTCGAGCAGAAGTTCGCTACGGCGCTGACGCTGACGCAGCACCAGACACTGCGCCGGAAGTGCAGCGCCGCGAAGGAGCAGCTGCTATCGAAGGCGAGCACCGTCGATCGCGTCCCGATCACCGTGCTCGGCGCCGGCCGCGGCGTCGTCGGACAGGGCCTGACCGCGGAGTTGACCCGCGACGAAATCCTGCGGGTACTGGCTGACGGTTTTCTGCCCCTCACCGCGCCGGACGATTTCCCGGCGCGGAATCGACGCGTCGGACTTCGCGAGCTCGGATTGCCGTATGAGACCGAGCCGGCGATCACCCGGCACCTTGCCGCTTTTCTTACCCGGGCGGCACGCACCGCAGGCACCGAAGGGTTGGCGAGACCCGATGCGGTTCTGTTCAATGGCGGGTTCTTCACGCCGGTTCTGGTGCGCGATCGCGTGCTCGATGCTTTGGAGGGCTGGCTCGGAGTGCGTCCAGAGGTGCTGGAGAACGAGACGCCGGAGTCAGCTGTCGCAATCGGCGCCGCCTTCTACGGACGGCTGCGGCAGGATCCCGCCGCCTCTCGACGCCTGCTTATCCGCGCCGGCAGCGCACGGGCCTATTACATCGGCGTCGGCGGTGGTGGCGGCAACCGCGATAGCTCCACCGCTGTCTGCGTCATGCCGCGAGGCACGCAGGAAGGCACACGCCTCGAGCTGAATCGCGGGTTCACCGTCATCGCCAACCAGCCCGCGGCCTTTACGCTCTACAGCGCAACCGACACTGCGCACGCCGCGGGGGACATCGTCACTTTCGATGCCGGCGCGGATGTGCAGCGTCATGCGCCGCTGGCGACTGCACTGCGATACGGGAAGCGTTCCCAGCGCGTCCCGCTCACCGTCACCCCGACGGCGGTGTTCACCGAGACCGGGACGCTGGAGCTCTGGTGTGAGTCGACATCGAGCGAGCACCGCTGGCGGCTCGGGTTCAACCTGCGCGCGATCGAGGCCGACGCACTGGAGGAAGCGGTAGCGAGCGGTGACGCGAGGGAGGGGCAGCCGGCGATCATCATCCCCGAGGACAGTGTCGTCGCTGCGCAGTCACGCATCCGCGATGTCTTCGGCGACGGCGCCGGAGCACAGAATCCGCAGTCGCTGCCCGCGGCGCTGGAGGACGTTCTCGGACACGGCAAGGCGGCGTGGCCGATCGATACCATCCGCCGGTTGGCCGACGTCCTGCTGCACGTTGCAGCCGGACGCCGCCGGAGCGCGACGCACGAAGTACGGTGGATGAATCTTACCGGCTTTTGTGCCCGTCCCGGCTTCGGCAGCGCGCTGGACGCGTGGCGCGTCTCCGAGCTGCGGAAGGTCTACCTCGAAGGGCTCCTCTTTCCAAAGGAGGTGCAGAACCAGGTCGAATGGCTGGTGCTGTGGCAGCGAACGTCCGCCGGGTTCAGCACCGGTCAGCAGCGTGAGCTCGCGCAGCGAGTATCCGGCCAGTTGGGTATCGGGCAACGCAAGCCGCCGCGTCTCAACGCACAAATCGAGCGTGAATCATGGCGTCTGCTTGCCGCGCTGGAGCGGCTGGACGGGACGCACAAGACATCACTCGGCGACGAGCTGCTGGAACGATTGCGCCGGGAACCGCGCAACACCGCCTGGTCCTGGACACTGGGGCGCCTCGGCGCACGCACACCGCTCTATGGTCCGCTGAACACCGTCATTCCACCCGCTGTGGCGGAGCGATGGATCGACCGGATGCTCGGTGTGAAGCTGATAACGCCGGACGTGGCGGCGGCGATCATTCAGATCGGCGCGCGCACTGGCGACCCCGCGCGGGATGTTGCCACCTCAGTCGCGGATGCCGCAATACAGCGGTTGGAGGGGGCTGCTGTCGAGGCTGCCGCAGTGGAGGCGCTTCGTGTGCCGAAGGCTGCCGACGGCGATGGCGCGGCGCGGGTCTTCGGTGAGTCGCTACCGGAAGGACTGCGACTCCGGGTAGGAGACTCTGCGGATTAACCACTCCGATGATCAGCGGCCGCGGTTCGTCGCGCGCTGAGGGCCGTAGGAGGTGTTCGACACTGATGAGACGTCACGCCGACGGATGGCGGAGAGAGAGGGATTCGAACCCCCGGAAGCCTTTCGACTTCAACGGTTTTCAAGACCGCCGCCTTAAACCACTCGGCCATCTCTCCGTGGCGGCCAACCTGCACAGATCGCAGACTTGGTATATCGCTCATTTTACGACAGGTCCTCAGAACGCGAGGCTGTGCGCCGCGGCGACGATGGTGAGGAGAACGGATGTCAACGTCGTTCGACCGGCGCTTACTCACCCTAGCCCGGTAGCGTAGACAGGGTTCGCATCGAAGACTCTTTCGCGGTAGATTCAACAGTCCCCTGAGTGGCCGGTCGTAATCAGATGCCGTTAGTCGAACATTCATCCCTCCCGACGTTCCACAATCTCCGCCGTGAGGGGCAGACGGTGCTCACGCCGGAAGAGGTCGCACAGCATCGGCTTCCAGCCGTGCACGTCGGGCTTCTAAATATGATGCCCGACGCCGCCTTCCAGGTGACGGAGCGGCAGTTTATGCGCCTGGTCGGAAGCGCCAGTCAGAGCACGGCTTACTATGTGCACTGCGTGACAGTCGAGGGGTTGCCCCGCGGAGAAGCGACCCAGGCATACATTGCTCGCCATTACAGGGACCTTCCCGCGCTCCAGAACGGCGATATCCACGCGCTGATCGTCACCGGGACCAACGTCGCGAATCCGCGGCTCGAGCTGGAGCCGTTCTACCGCCCCCTCACCAACGTGATCGCCTGGGCGAGCGAGAACGTGAGCTCGGTTCTCTGCTCGTGCCTCGCAACGCACGCGCTGCTGAAGTCCCTGCATGGCGTCGATCGCAGCCTCCTGCCCCGCAAGCAGTGGGGCGTGTACCGTCACCGCGTGGCCGTGCCCGACCACCCGCTACTGCGGGGCCTCGACGCGTACGTCGACGTGCCGCATTCCCGCTACAACACGATCACGCGCCAGCAGTTCGAGGACGTCGGGCTCAGCATCCTGATCGACAGCGCCGAGGCCGGCGTTCACGCAGCCGTCAGCGACGATCAGTTCCGTCGGGTCTATTTTCAAGGCCACCCTGAATACGACGTGAACAGTCTGCTCAAGGAATACCGCCGCGAGGTGCTGCACTACTTCTATGGGAAACGAGATCTCCCACCCTTCCCCGAGCACTACATCTCTGAAGGCGCTGCCCCGGTTATCCACGACTACCTGGAGGCGGTGCACCGAGCGCATGGCGCTCACAAGACTCTTCCGGAGTTTCCGGAAGCAGAAGTAGTGCCTTACCTCGTAAACACCTGGGCAGCCGGCGCACGTGCCATCTTCGACAACTGGCTGGAGCTGGTCTGCCGGCTGACGCATGGGGAGGGTCGGCCGCCTTTTGCAGACGGAATCGATCCGCGCGGGCCGGTTGACCGCCGGACGGCGGGCTGGAACACGCACGGTCTCTCAAGGAGCGAATAGCAGCGATGAAGGACGAAACACTGGCAATACATGCAGGGTACGCCACCGATCCGACAACGAAGTCCGTGGCGGTGCCGATCTACCAGACGGTCGCCTACGAATTCGACGATGCGCAACACGGCGCAGATCTCTTCAACCTGGTCGTCCCCGGAAACATCTACACCCGGATCATGAACCCGACCAACGACGTCCTCGAACAGCGGGTTGCCGCACTCGAAGGT
>JACDDJ010000155.1 GCA_013817065.1 Acidobacteriota bacterium | reverse complement strand
CATCGATTCAAAGACCGAACGCATTCTCGGCGTCGGCATCGTCGGACCCGGCGCCGGCGAGTTGATCGCCGAAGGTGTGCTGGCGGTCGAGATGGGCGCCAATGCCACCGATTTGAAGTTGACGATCCATCCTCACCCGACGCTGTCGGAAACGCTGATGGAGTCAGCGGAAGTGTTCTTCGGTCATGCCACGCACGTTTACCGTCCTCGACGGAAGACCTCGTGAGCAGGATCACGACCTCCCGGTTCCTGGTCAAGCCTGACAGCCGGGTCCGCCTGTCGCAGTACGACCCTGCCGATATCGCGCCGTTTCTCAGCGAAGACGATGCCAAGGGGCTGCTGAAGAAGGCCACCAAGCGCCTCTATGATCTGACCGAGATCCTGAACGCCCAGGATCGCTGGTCACTGCTGCTGATCTTCCAGGCGATGGACGCCGCCGGCAAGGACGGCGCGATCAAGCACGTGATGCGCGGGCTGGATCCAAAGGCGACGCAGGTCTTCAGCTTCAAGGCACCGTCGGACGAGGAGCTCGATCACGATTTCATGTGGCGGTCGCTCAAGGTGCTGCCGGAGCGGGGCCGGATCGGGGTCTTCAATCGGTCCTACTACGAGGAAGTGCTGGTCGTTCGTGTTCACCCGGAGCTGCTGCAGCGTCAGCACCTGCCGATCAAGCTCTTCGGTCCGCGCATCTGGACCCAGCGCTACGAAGACATCCGCGACATCGAGCGCTACTTGACCCGCAATGGCACGATCATCCGGAAGTTCTATCTCAACGTGTCGCGCGCCGAGCAGCGGCGGCGCTTCCTGGCGCGACTGGACGATCCGGCCAAGAACTGGAAGTTCTCGATCAACGACGTCAACGAGCGCCTGCACTGGACCAAGTACATGCACGCCTACGAGGCGGCCATCGCGGCGACCAGCACCGGCACCGCCCCCTGGTACGTGATCCCTGCCGACCACAAGTGGTTCACGCGTCTCGCGATCGCGGAGGTGATCATCGAGACGCTTGAAAGCCTCGACCTGCACTTCCCGCCGCTCGATCGGCGCAAGCAGGGCGAACTCGCGGAAGCGCGCCGGCGGTTACGCGGCACCTGAGCGCCTTCGGCACTCAGGTGCCGCAATGCTAGATGGCAGAGGGTAGAGTGCCTGATTAGCGGCACCGAGCTGAATCGGCTTTCAGCAACGACGCAGAAGTCAGTCTCTTTACCATCTACCATCTTCCTGCCATCTTCCATCTACCATCTCATGTGGCCGCTACGTTCCCCGGCGTGTCCGATATCACCGGCCGCCCGTCGCTAACGTTTGTCTTCCACGTGGCCCGTTACGCACTTCTGTCCCGTCCCGTTGACGCGGGTCACCGTCAGCTCCGGATACGTCCCGTTGTTCATCGAACGGTTGCCGAGCGGGCCCGCTTCCTCGCCCACCTTCTCCGAGTGATGCCGGTCGGTCGCCGCCTGCGACTTGTCGGTGCGCGGCTCGGGCTCATCGGCTGCCCGGGGTTCACTGGTTGTGCCGATGGTGTTACGCCCGTCGCTCAACCTGCCCGTGACCGACACCGTCTGCCCGACGAGTTTCTCGATCTGGTCGGCATCGGCGGTCGCCAAGCGGATCGGCGTGTTCTCCGGGATCGTGCTGTTGGTGGCCGAGGGTGCATCGGTTGGCTGCTCAGCAAGGGGAACCGGGCGCACGTCCCTCAACATGAATTGATTAGTGCCCACGCCTGTCGTCACGCAGCCCGTCAGTGAGACCTCGGGGTTCTGCTTCTGCTGATCGGTGGCGTGATCTATCGCGGTTCGGTCCTGCGCACGGTCGCCGACCTCCTGTGTGCAGCCGGCGAGAAGCGCCGCGCTTGCGAGCGGCACACAAAGCTTGAATGTCCAGGTCCTTGTCATCAACGTCCTCCGGATGGAAGACGGTGCAAACAGCGGTTACTCAGCCGTGTGGTGTGAAGCGGGCGTGGTCAGAAGCCCGCTCAGCGCGCGGCTTCGTAGGCCGCCGTCTGCTCGTGTGCGTGGTAGGAGCTGCGGACGAGCGGTCCGGACTCGATATGCCCGATGCCGAGCTCGAGCCCAATGCGCTTCAGCTCGGCGAACTCAGTCGGCGTGTAGTAGCGCGACATCGCGAGGTTGGCCATCGAGGGGCGCAGGTACTGGCCGATGGTGACGATCTGGCAGCCGACCCGGCTGAGATCGTGAAGCGTGTCGACGACCTCATCCCATTCTTCGCCGAGTCCAACCATAAGGCCCGATTTTGTCGGGATCGCCGGTGCATACGCGCGGGACCGCTCCAGCACCTGGAGCGCGCGTTCGTACCGTCCACCCGGCCGCGCCACCCGGTACATGCGTGGGACGGTTTCGATGTTGTGGTTGAGCACATCAGGCCGGGCATCGAGCACCGTGCGCAGTGCCGCCTCATCGCCCTTGAAGTCGGGGATGAGGACCTCGATGCGGCAGGCCGGGATCCGCGCCCGCGTCTCGGCGATCGTCTGCGCGAAGTGACCTGAACCGCCGTCGGCAAGGTCGTCCCGATCGACCGAGGTCACGACCACGTACGCGAGCTCCATTGCCTGGATGGCGCTGGCGACCCTGACCGGCTCGTCGGCGTCGGGTGGCTTGGGCGCGCCGTGTGTCACGTTGCAATACGCGCACGATCGCGTGCAGGTGTCGCCCAGGATCATGAAGGTCGCGGTGCCGTGGTGCCAGCACTCGCCGATGTTCGGGCAGTTCGCTTCCTCACACACCGTGTGAAGCCCGAGCGTCCGCATCAATCCCTTGAGCCGGTGATAGTTCTCGGAGCCGGGCGCGCGGACCTTCAGCCACTCGGGCTTGCCGCCGCGGGGCATCTCGTCGGCGCGCTTTTTCCGGCCGCGGATGAAGTTGAGTGGGACAGTCTGCACGGGTGTTCTCATTATACTGGGCGCTATGTCCAAGCTGTCGATCAAGTGGCTCGGTCACGCAACGTTCGTGATCACGACCCCGGGTGGAAAGCGGATCGTCACCGACCCGTGGCTCGAAGGCAACCCCGCCTGCCCGCCCGAACACAAACGCATCGACCAGGCGGATGTCATTCTTCTCTCTCACGGTCATTTCGACCACACCGGCGACATTGTGAACGTGGCGCGCGCAACGGGCGCCACCACGCTGACGGTGTTTGAGCTGTCGCAGTGGCTCGAGCGCAAAGGTGTGCAGAACGTCGTGGGGATGGGCATCGGCGGGACCGCCAGTGCTGCCGGACTCGAGATCACGATGACCCAGGCGATTCACACCAGTTCAATCGTCGAGAACGACGCCACCGTGTATCTGGGGCTCGCCGCCGGCTTCGTGGTGAAGATGGAGGACGGAAGGTCTTTCTACTTCGCCGGCGACACGGCGCTGTTCGGCGACATGCGGCTGATCGCCGAACTGCACGCGCCCGAGATTGCGTTCCTCCCGATCGGCGGCCACTACACGATGGGCCCGGAGGCGGCCGCGATGGCGGCGCGCATGCTCGCCGTCCGGCAGGTCGTGCCGATGCACTACGGTACGTTCCCGGTCCTCACCGGCCGCCCCGAGGACCTCGAACGGCTGGTCAAACCGTTCGGCATCGACGTCCTCACACTGAAGCCGGGCGAGACCGCGGAGTAGAGGGGCTACCTCGAGGGTCTGAGGCGCAGCCTCGCTAGTACTCTGAGAAGATTCGCCGCAGCTCGCTGAGGTCTTTCGTCTGCGCGAGCGCCACCATCAGCAGGATCCTGGCCTTGATCGGTGCGAGATCTTCTCCGGCGATCGTCGACCCTCGTCCGCCGCCCGCAATCCGTCCGCTTCCGGTACGGGTCGTCATCACCACTGGCACTCCCTTGCTCGTGGCGTAACGTACACCCTCGCCCTGCGTTCCACTCATCGCCCCGGCGCCGGCCGTCGCGATCACGATGCCCTGGGCCCCGGCATCGACCGCCGCCTGGATCAGGTCACCGTTCGCGCCTTGATAGGTGAGCAGGACGTCCACGCGCGGGAGCGCGGTCATCGCCGCCACGTCGAACTCGCTGTCAGCGGTATGCCGGCGCTCGACGCGGCGGTAGTAGACGACGCGATCGCGGTCGATCACGCCGAGCAGCCCATAGCCACGGGTCTGGAAGGTGTGCAGCCGGAGCGCGTCGGTCTTGGTGACCTCACGCGCGGCGTTGATCTCGTCGTTGAGGACCACCATGACGCCGCGTCCACGCGAGGCCGGATCCGCCGCGACTCGAAACCCCTCGAGCAGGTTCGCAGCTCCTTCGTAACCAAGCGTGCTCGGGTTGCGCATCGAACCGACAACCGCAACGGGACGCGCGTCGCGGACCGTCAGGTTCAGAAAGTACGCCAGCTCCTCGAGCGTGTCGGTACCGCTCGTGACCACGACGCCGGCCAGGGCCGCGTTCGTCCGGAACAACTCGTTGATCCGCTGCGCCAGGTTCAACCATTGTTCCATCGTCATGGCGGAGCTCGACGTGTTGGCGAACTGTTCGAACTCCGGGGTCGCATAGCGAGGAAGATCCGGGATCGCCTTGATCAGTTCTTCAGCCGTGAGACGCCCGCCGGCGCGATTGGAAATGGTGCCGCCGGTCGCAACGAGCCGGACGCGCGGGCCGGGCGACGGAGCCGGGGTGCTCGCCGGCGCCTGCGGCAAGGTCTGGGGTGGGGCGGGCTGCCGCACCGGTTGCGTCGCCGGCGCCTGGGTCGGGACCGGCTGCGGGTTCGGTGAAGCGTTCGCAGCACACGAGAGCGAGGCACTCAGGGTCAGGCAGACGATGGCGGCTAATGCGGATCGCATGGCCGCAGAGTGTACCTAATAATTGCCGATTGGCGATTGCGGATGGCAATTGCTAATCGGCAGTCCGCAATCGGCAAGCTCTTGTTCTACGCCAGGTGTTGCTCGATCAGTTCGATGACCTCCTCCACGGTCCGCGCCGAGGTGTCGACGGTGTGATCGGCGAGTGCGTAGAGCGGCTCACGGGCCGCGAGGAGAGAGCGCAAGTCCGCCATCGCCTGGGGGTGATCGGTCATCGGACGGCGATCACCCTGGCGCACGACGCGGTTCCAGTGATCCTCGGGTGACGCACGCAGCCAGACGGACTTTGCCGAACGCCTCAGCATCGCGAACGTGTCCGGGGATGCGACCAGGCCACCGCCGGTCGCGAGAACCATCGGCACACCTTCAGCGAGGACGTCCTGCAGCACCTCGCGTTCGAGGCGGCGGTAGTAGTCCTCGCCGTGCAGCGTGAACAATTCTCCGAGACTCAGGTCCGCCGCCTGTTCAATTTTCTTGTCGAGCTCGACGAACGGAACCCGCCGCCGCTTCGCCAGCTTGCGTCCGATGGTCGTCTTGCCTGCCCCTCGAAGTCCGAGCAATGCGATCACCGAAGGCGTTCCAGGCTCGGAGGATGAGAGCAGGACGCCTGGAGTGGTCTCGAGTGCCTCCGCGAGATCAGCAAGTCGTCGGACCGAGATGTTGCCATGGCCGGATTCGAGCTGGACGAGGAAGCGCGGCGATACGCCCGACCGTTCGGCGGCCTCGCGCAGGGTCCACCCGCGCGACAAACGCTGAGCGCGAGCGCGGCGGCCGAGTGCGGCCAGGATGTCTTCGCCCAAGGTGCGCACTATATTACACATCCGCTAGCAATCTGCGCACTATACTGCCTTGACACCGTGCGACGCGGACGGGTACGCTTGGCCGATGGCCACCGCAACTCACAGCATTCCCGACCGGATCACGTTCGAACGCACGCCGGTTACCTACAACCACTGGAAACTCGACTTCGACGGCCCGGTGGCAACGCTGTCGATGGATGTAAGAGAGGACGCCGGCCTCTCGCCGGACTACAAGCTGAAGCTCAACTCCTACGATCTCGGCGTCGACATCGAGCTCGCCGACGCGATTCAGCGGATCCGGTTCGAACATCCCGACGTGCGGACGGTGGTCGTGACCAGCCTCAAGGAGCGGATTTTCTGTGCCGGCGCGAACATCTTCATGTTGCGCGGCTCGACGCACAACTGGAAGGTGAACTTCTGTAAGTTCACCAACGAGACGCGCCTCGCGATGGAGGATGCCAGCGAGAATTCCGGCATCAAGTTCCTCGCCGCGCTCAACGGCATCTGCGCGGGCGGGGGTTACGAACTTGCACTCGCATGCGACGAGATCATCCTCGTCGACGACGGGAACTCCGCGGTCAGTTTGCCCGAGACGCCACTGCTCGCCGTGCTGCCCGGTACCGGTGGTCTCACTCGCGTCGTCGACAAGCGAAAGGTCCGCCGCGACCTTGCCGACTTTTTCAGCACCATTGCTGAAGGCGTGCGCGGCAAGCGCGCGGTCGAGTGGCGGCTCGTCGATGCGGTCTATCCTACGAGCCAGTTCAAGGAGCGCGTTGCCAGACGGGCCAGGGAGCTCGCAGCGCAGTCCGATCGTCCGGAGTCAGGCCCGGGCATTACGCTGGGGCCGCTCAATGCTGTCGTCGCCGACGATTCGGTCACCTATTCGTCCGTGACGCTCGAGATCGACCGGGCTCGTCGCGTCGCCACGCTGACGGTCGCGGCTCCGATCGACGAGCAGCCGACGACAATCGACGGCATCATGGCGGCGGGCGATCAGTTCTGGCCGCTTCGCGCATTCCGCGAGCTGGACGACGCGCTGCTCCGCCTTCGGTTGAACGAGCCGCTGATCGGCACGGTCGTGCTCAAGACCGTTGGTGATCAGGCCTCGGTGCTCGCGGTAGACGAGACGCTGCTGCAGCACAAGGACCACTGGGCCGTGCGCGAAATCATCCACTTCATGAAGCGGACGTTGAAGCGCGTCGATCTGACATCGCGCAGCTTCTTCGCGTGGATTGAGCCGGGCAGTTGCTTTGCCGGATCGCTGTTCGAACTTGCAATCGCGGCGGACCGTTCCTACATGCTCGACGATCCGGACCAGCCCAATACGATCGCGCTGTCGGGCCTGAACGGCGGCTCCCTGCCGATGAGCAACGGCCTCACGCGCCTGCAGACGCGCTTTCTCGGCACACCGGAGCGGGTCGACGAAGTCCTCGGCGAGAAGGAGCCTTTCGATCCGCAGGCGGCGATGGACGCCGGCCTGGTGTCATTCGCACCCGACGAACTGGACTGGGACGATGAGGTGCGCCTGGCGGTCGAGGGCCGCGCGGCGTTTTCACCCGACGCGCTCACCGGCATGGAAGCCAACCTCCGCTTCGCCGGACCAGAGACGATGGAAACCAAGATTTTCGGACGCCTGACCGCGTGGCAGAATTGGATCTTTATTCGCCCGAACGCGGTTGGTGAGGGTGGCGCACTAACGGCCTACGGAACCCAGAAGCGCCCCGAGTTTGATTTCAATCGCACCTAGCACCTAGCACCTAGCACCTAGCACCTAGCACCTAGCACGCAGCACGGGCGCACGTAGCACGTGACAAGGATCCCCCAATGATTTCTTCTGAGAAGATTCCGAACAACGTCGGCCTCTCCAGCAACAAGCGCCTGCAGCGGGCGCTCGAGCACTGGCAGCCGCAGTACATTCAGTGGTGGAAGGATATGGGCCCGCAGGGGTTCCAGGACTACCACCAGGTCTATGTGCGTACCGCCGTCAGCGTCGATCCCTCGGGATGGGCGCACTTTGAGATGGTCAAGCTGCCGGAGTATCGCTGGGGCATCTTCCTCGCCGATCCGGTCCACGATCGGCGCATAGGCTTCGGTGACTTTTACGGCCAACCTGTCTGGCAGGAGGTGCCGGGCGAGTTCCGCAACCAGCTGCGACGCCTGATCGTGACCCAGGGCGACACCGAGCCAGCATCGGTCGAACAGCAGCGGTGGCTGGGCCAGCGTTGCCCGAGCATGTACGACCTCCGCAACCTGTTCCAGGTCAACGTCGAAGAGGGCCGCCATCTGTGGGCGATGGTTTACCTGCTGCACTCGTACTTCGGTCGCGATGGCCGCGACGAGGCCGAGGAGCTGCTGGCGCGTCAGAGCGGCAACCGTGACAAGCCGCGCATCCTGGATGCCTTCAACGAGCCGATCGAGAACTGGCTCGACTTCTTCATGTTCACGATGTTCACCGATCGTGACGGCAAGTCGCAGCTGCTCTCCCTCTCGGAAAGCTCGCTCGATCCACTGTCGAGAACGACCCGCTTCATGCTGACGGAAGAAGCGCACCACATGTTCGTCGGCGAGACCGGCATCGCCCGCATCGTTGAGCGGACCTGCCAGTTGCTGAAGGAATCCGGGTTCTCGGAAGACGTCCGCAAGGTCGGCGGCATCGACATCCCCACGATCCAGAAATTCATTAACCTCTGGTTCAGCCTGTCGCTCGATCTGCATGGCAACGAGGTGTCGACCAACGCGGCGTCCTACTTCGGCAATGGTCTGAAGGGACGGGCGCAGGAGGAGAAATTTGCGGACCATCACGTCGGCGAGTCGTACTACGAGCTCAACGTCCCCAATGGCGATGGCCTGCGGCTCGAGCATGTGCCGATGCGCTCAGCCATGAACGAGGTGCTGCGCGATTGGTACGTGGGTGACTGCGAAGCGGGTGTGGCGCGCTGGAACAAGATCTTCGAGCGCCACGGCATGTCGGAGCGGTTGCGTCTGCCGGATCGAAAGTTCAATCGCGGCATCGGGATGTTCCGGTCGCTCCAGTACGAGCCGTCCGGTGCGCCA
>JACDDJ010000154.1 GCA_013817065.1 Acidobacteriota bacterium | reverse complement strand
ACCATGGAGCACGCCGGGGCGCGCCGCGGCGGACCCGCGAGTACGTGAACACAAGCCCCGCGACGGCGAGCATCACCCAGAGCAGCCGGTTCCAGAGGAGTGACGCTTCCCCGCCCACGAGGCGCACGGTCAGGTCGATCGGCGACCAGCTCCGTTTCATCAGGGTCAGCCCCGTGTTCCCGGCGGGATCGAGCAGCGTCGCGAGATCCCAGAGGCCGAGCGTCTGGGCGAGGTAGCCCCGGCTGAACAACACGCCTGCGAACACGATCGCGGCACCGACGTAGCTCCCGACGGTGTGGCGCACCAGCGTTGCGAGCGCGAACAGCAGCGCCATCGAGATGAACGCGTTCGGCAGGAGCACAAGGAAGTACGACTGAAGGTAGGCCGCCGGCCGCACCGGGCCGACGAGCTCCGGGCGCAGATCCGGGTGGACGAACGCCGCGGCGACGAACGCAATCGGCACCACGATCAGCAGCAGTGCCGCTACGACAAACGCCCCGACGACGCGGCCGCTGAGGTACGCGGCCCGGCTCACCGGCGCCGCGTGCATCAGCGGCTCGAGCCGGGTGTCGATGTCGCGCGTGGCCGCATCGCCGGCGATGGCCGCGATGAACAGCAGCGCAGCGAGCGATACCGAAGCGCTGTCGGACGCCACGAGGATCGGCGCCGCGAATAGCAGCTCGGCGCTGACCGCGTTCGCCACCGCCCCGTTGATCTGCCCCATCGTCGGCAGCAGGAAGACGGCGAAGAGGAACCAGACCGATCTGCGCCCAAGCTGGTACGTCATCTCGAACCGGATGATCTCCAGCCACTG
The DNA here is from genome assembly GCA_013817065.1 of Acidobacteriota bacterium. Lineage (GTDB taxonomy): Bacteria > Acidobacteriota > Vicinamibacteria > Vicinamibacterales > 2-12-FULL-66-21 > JACDCA01. The sequence continues at coordinate 7,846 of JACDDJ010000154.1, read as the reverse complement.
ACGCGTGGTGACGCTCATGAACGCACGTCCCGGCCTGCCCTCAGCGACTGGTCCGTCACGCGAGTCGAAGGGGTGCCTGCGCGCAGATGAACGAAGTACACGTCTTCGAGATCCGGCTCCACAGGCTCGAAGCCCGCACCCGGCAGCGAGTCGGCGTGGACGTTCACCACGGTCCGTCCGGCCAGGAGCTTCGTCGAGATCACGGCGTGCTCGCGCTCCATGTCCGCCAGCGCGCTGCGGTCGATCACGCGGCGCCAGATCTTCCCCTTCAGCGCCTCGACCGCGCGCAGCGGCTCGGCCTCGACCAGGATCTCGCCGCGGTTGATGATCGCCATACGCGTGCACAGCTCCGTCACGTCCTCGACGATGTGCGTCGAGAGAATGACGACGGAGTTCTCGCCGAGCTCGCTGAGAAGGTTGAGAAAGCGGACGCGTTCGGCGGGATCGAGACCGGCGGTCGGCTCGTCCACGATCATCAGCTTCGGATTGCCGAGCAGCGCGACCGCGACGCCGAAGCGCTGGCGCATGCCCCCAGAGTAGCCTCCGAGCTTCTGCCGGCGGACGTCCCACAGATTCGTCTGCCGGAGCAGCGCCTCGACGACCTCCTTACGTGACCGACGCTCGGTGATCCCCTTCAGCACGGCGAAGTGATCCAGCAGGCTCTCGGCGCTCACCTTCGGATACACGCCGAATTCCTGCGGCAGATAGCCAAGCGTCCTCCGCACCTCGTCCTTCTGCGTCAGCACGTCGAGCGATCCCAGGCGGATGCTGCCGGCATCCGGTTCCTGAAGCGTCGCCAGCGTGCGCATGAGCGTGGACTTGCCGGCGCCGTTCGGGCCGAGCAGGCCGTACATGCCCGGGGGAATCGTGAGCGTCACGGCCTTCAGCGCGTGCACGCCGTTGGCGTAGGTCTTCGAGATATTGCGAATCTGGAGTTCCATCAGAGATATCCGAACAGCGGGGGAAAGAGGATTACGACGGCCGCCGCCCACCCGGCGTAGACCGGCAGGTAGCCGGTCTGCCATCGCTCGAGCGGCGCGAACGCCGCGCGGCCGCGCAGAAAGCGGACGTAGAGTACGGTGTGCCAGAAGAAATTGACCAGGAGGATTACGTTCTCGCCGAGCGCGGCGGCGCGGTTCGGGCTCCAGCCGAGCTCCGCGATGCGCGCGGCAGTGGCCGACAGCGCTAGGCCGGTCGCGAGCAGCGCGGTGACCACCAGCACCGCGTGGAGCACACCGGGGGAGCCCGGGCGGCCGTCGGCATCCCTGGCCGTGACCGAGAACGCCACGAGGCAAAGGACCGCCACGAGAAGCAGGTTCAGCGAGACGAGCACGTCGCGATTCATGCCCAGCGCCCGGCCGGTCACCAGGACGCCGCCGAGAAACGTGGCGAGCAGCACAACGAAGAGAGGAGTGACGAGGCGCATCAACACCGGCGCGACGTTCCCGATCGCGCTTTGCCTGGCTTCAATCAGCCAGGAAGCGATCACGAGCCCCCCAAGCGCTCCACACGGGAGCACCCAGTCCGTGATCACCGGCGCATCCTCGAGTCCAATCACCTGGAGGTTCGACATCGTCAGCGCCGTGAGAAGGGCACCGCCGAGGGCGTAGTAGACGAAGAGCTCGCCTGAGAATCGAACGAAGTCCAGGCGTCCTGCGACTTCGTTCCAGCGACCCCCGGCGTACGCGATCCCCACGGCCAGCCAGAGCGCGATTGGCAGGTGCAGCGCCGTCAGCCATTCCGTTGTGCCGCGCGGAGTGAAGGGGTAGACGTTCGCAAACACGAAAGCCGCGACGCACGCCAGCGCCAGCCACTGCGCCGTGCCGATATCGAGGTGCCGCTTCCACGCGAAGTAGCCCACCAGGAGCGGCAGCACGAAGAGGCCGAAGTGGCGGATGTAGAACCCGGCGTGCGCGTTCTCGAAGGGGACGCCGAAGAAGGCCGGCAACTTGAATGCGAGTGCCGCCGCCGCCGCGATACAGATGGCGACGATGGCCTCGGTACGCGCCGGGCGCGGCGCCCCCGACGGTGCGGGCAGCGCCACGAGCTGCTTCCAGAGCCGGTCCGAGTGCTCGCGCGCGAACTCCCGCGAGATCGCGTCGATGTTGCCGATGCGCTTCGCCGCGACGAGGAACGCTTCGTCGGCGGCGAGCCCCGCGTCCATCAGCGATGCGATCTGCTCGCGAAGGTGGTCCTCCAGCTCGGCGACGTCAGCGGCGTGCAGGGGTTGCCGCCTGCGGAGATGGCTCCGCCAGCGGTCGATCAGTTCCTCGACCGAATCGGCCTGCATGGGCGCCGGCATCGCTCAGGCGTCCGCAGGAAGCGGCGGGGGCGAGAGCGGATGCGAGAGGGACATTCCCCAGACGCCGCGCAGCGTCGCGTCCACCGCCTGCCACTGCTTCCGCTCCTCCGCGAGCTGCGCGAGACCGCCGGGCGTGATCCGGTAGTACTTGCGGCGGCGGCCGCTCTCTGGCACTTCCCACCGCGCCTCGACGTGGCCGAGCCGCTCGAGCCGGTGCAGCACGGGATAGAGCATCCCGTCGGTCCATTCCATGCGCCCTGCCGACAGCTCGCGGACGCGTTTGATGATTGCGTAGCCGTAGCTGTCCCCCTCGGCCAGGATGGCCAGGACAATGGGGGTGGACGACGCGGCGATGAGGTCCTTGCTGATGTCCATGCCTGATACGCCTCGCAGCGCCATACATGGCACTGTTACGTATCCAGGGGACGGCAGGTTCCAGGATGGATGAAGGAGGTGCCCCCTACCCCTCGGTGCGCAGCGCGTGACTCGAGGAGGCGTGCACGACTCCAGCAGCGTCGCAACATTTCGTCAATGTGACGACGGTATGACGTTCGCGGGCTGCACACGCTGGCGATGACGCGATTTCGTCATTGTGGCGAAATGAACCGGGCGAACGGGGAAGAACGCGGGCCTTTCGGCTTGATTCGCGGCGGAGCGGTCGTTGCACCATCGCCGGCAGAACGAGGAGGAACCAATGACTCTCCATTCCGTGGCTTTCGGCGGCAGCATGCGGCGAGTGACGGCGCCCGCGCTCGTGGCTTTCGTGCTCACGCTCCAGGCGGCGGCCGCGCCGGCCGCGGAGCGCGCGAACGTGCGATCGCCAGACCTTGTGAAGCAGTTGACAGAAGTGATGGCAGAGCGCCGACTGTCGGCGATCGCAGCCAGGGACCCGGAGGCGCCGGACCGCTACGTCGCCGCCATGCTGTTTCCGGGGGTGCAATTGCTGCTCATCAGCGCCCGATCCGATGCGCCGGCATATATCGATGCGGAGATGTCCGCACAGAAGTACGGAAATGTGTACGCCGCACTGCACCAGGGCGTCACTGACAGCAAGCTGTTCGTGCAGGACATGGGCGGTGACGGTCTGCACGGCACCGCTGACCGTAACCCCGACATCGTCTACGAACGTGGTGTGCAGCGGCACCTGCTGGACGGCGATCACAAGGCCGTCAAAATGTCGTCTGACGCGTACACGAAACACGTCGAGGCACTCGACCGTCGCTACGCCAGGCTGCTGACGCTGGTCCTGACCGCGGCGCGATCAGCCGCGGCGGATGCGACCCGGAAGTGAGTCGCACCGCCAGTGGCTAGACTCGCACGACGCATGACGACGGCGCGGTGCCGGGTATCCGTGCGCGGGTATCTGGCAGCGCCTGACTTGCGACGGCTGGAACGGGCATGCGCTCCCGCGCTTGAATTCAGCCGCGCGCCCCTGGACATTGACCTTGACGCGCTCAGCGGGCTCGACGAACCGGCGCGGCGGTTCGTCCTGTGCCTGATACACCGCGGCGCAACACTCATCGGCCGGCGCGCAGCCGAATGGCAGCGGACGATGGTCGACCCGGCAACTCCGTCGACCGCAGGCGGTCCGAATCAGTCCGACAGATGACGGCCGGGACGACGGATGCCGAGCTTCTTCATCTTGGCGTGCAGGGTCGTCGGCTTCAGCCCGAGCAGGCGCGCCGCGCCCCCTTCACCGCTGATGCGCCACCCGCTGGCCTCGACCGCCAGCAGGATGGCGTTGCTTTCGGCCTCCTCGAACGACTGGGGAGTGGCGGGGCCGGTATCGGGTGCGGGAGTCGCCGTCGACGCGGCACCGGCACGTGACGGCCTCGCCGCGTTCGGGATCATCGCCGCGGTGATTTCGCCGCCACCGGCGAGGAGCACGGCTCGTTCGATGACGTTCTGGAGCTCTCGGACGTTACCCGGCCAGTCATAGGCCTGCAGCTTCGCGAGTGGGTCATCTGATAACCGCGGGACGGACGTGTGCTGACGCGCGGCGAAGTGATCAACGAAGTGGGCGGCCAGGAGCGGAATGTCCTCGGGACGTTCGCGCAGCGGCGGCAGGAAAACCGGGAACACGCTGAGCCGGTAGTACAGGTCTGGCCGGAACGCTCCGGTCTCCATGCGCGCGGCAAGATCCTGGTTCGTCGCGGCAATCACCCGGACATTGACTGTCACCGGCTTCATGGCACCGAGGCGGGTCACTTCACCGTCCTGCAGGACGCGCAGCAGTTGTGCCTGCGCCTCCGGCGGCAGCTCGCCGATTTCGTCCAGGAAGAGCGTGCCGCCATGCGCAAGTTCGAACTTACCGGCTCGCCGCTCGACTGCGCCCGTGAATGCCCCTTTTTCATAACCAAAGAGCTCGCTCTCGAGGAGCGTCGCGGGAATCGCCGCACAGTTCACCGGCAGGAACACGCTGCGGGCGCGGCGGCTGCCGTCGTGGATGGCCCGGGCGAACAGTTCCTTGCCCGTCCCTGTTTCGCCCAGCAGGAGCACCGTCGTATCGGCGGGTGCGACCACCTGCAACTGCTGCAGGACGTGCGCAATCCCATGACTCCGTCCGATGATCGTCCCGTGCGCGAGCACCGTGCGAATCTCGCTGCGCAGATGCCCGACCTCCGTGCGCAGCCGCCGCTGCTGCTCGCTGGCTCGGGCGCGCCGGGTTTTTTCGCTGGCCACTTCATCGAACAGCCGCGCGTTCCTGATGCCGATCGAGGCCAGCGCCCCGAGGCCCTGCAGCAGGCAGCGATCCGCTTCTGAAGGCAGAGCCTCGGGACCGAAACGCGGGGAATAGAAGCCCATGGCACCGATCCGCTCGTCGTTGTATATCAACGGCACCGTGAACACTGACGCGAGGCCGGACCGGTGCACCCGCTCCGGATCAAACCAGCGATCCTCCTGGGACACGTCCGGCACGAACACCGGTTCACCGCTCGAGAACGCCTGTCCGATGATGCCTCGGCCCGGAGGAACCTCGAGGTCCGCGTAGAGGTCTCCCCCGCGGCCGCGATACTCAGCGGCGACGAGCATGTCCGAGCGGCGATCGTGCAGCAGGATCCACGAAGCTTCCGCGGCGAAGATGCGTTCGACCACGTCGAGCATGGCCCCGCAGGTGTCGCGCACGTCCAGTCGTGACGTCAGCGCTTGAGCGGCGTCGATCAGGGCGCGCTCGTATGCGGTTGACCGGTTCTGCTGGTCCGTCACAAGCTCGATGGGTGCTCCGGCGGAGTGGTGTCGCTGGTGCTGCCGAGGGACCGGCAGCACCAGCGCATCTTCACACGGCGGCTCGATCCGACACAAGCGCTGCCCGCCTGCATCAGGGTTGCAGCTGATCGTGCACGGCGTTTTGCACAACGCTTTGACGGCAACGTGCCTTGGACCAGGCGCGAACGAGTGAGAAGTTATGACTAACCGCTGCACCGCGGTCTGCGCCCCAAGACCCCCACGGCACCGTGGTTGCACCGCTACCGGCGTATGGCTGAGCCCTCCGTGAGGTCGGCACGCGCCGAGATGGCGCGCAGAATCGAGCACTGGCTCGAACTGCCGATGGTTGTCCTGGGAGCGGTGTGGTTGCTCCTGCTCGTGCACGATCTGCTGCGCGGTTCCACTGCGGCAACCGAGGCCGTTGGCACGACGATCTGGATCGTGTTCGTGTTGGAGTTCGGCTCCCGGCTGCTGGTCGCTCCCCGCAAGGGTCTGTTCCTCCGCCGCAACTGGGTGACGGCGCTCTCGCTGGTGCTCCCTGCGTTGCGCGTGTTGCGTGTGGCGAGGATGGTGCGGTTGCTTCGGGCCGGCCGTGCCGTTCGCGCCCTTCGGTTGGCCCGGCTGCTCACATCATTCAACCGCGGGATGCGCACCCTGGGAAGCACGATGGGGAGGCGCGGCTTTCCCTACGTCGCCGCGCTCACCGGCGTCGTGCTGGTGCTCGGGGCCGGCGGCATGTACACCTTCGAACGTGATGGTGGCAACCAGGAGGGCTTCAGCAGCTTCGGCGCCGCGCTCTGGTGGACGGCGATGCTGCTGACGACGATGGGGTCCGAGTACTGGCCGCGGACAGCCGAAGGCCGCCTCGTCTCTCTCCTGCTGTCCGTGTACGCGTTCGCGGTCTTTGGCTATATCACCGCCACGCTCGCCAGCTACTTCGTCGGTAATGATTCCGAGCGCGAACGTGAGCGCGGCGACCGGCTCGAAGCGGAGCTGGTCGCGATCCGCCGCTCGATCGACGCGATGCTCGATCAGCGTCGGTGATTACTCAGGAGGACCTCGTGGATAGCGGACGGCTTCTGATCGTCTCAAACAGGCTGCCGGTCACGGCCAGCATCGGCGAAGACGGCGCCGTCACGTTGAAAGATGCGAGTGGCGGACTGGCGACGGGTCTGGGCCCGTGGCATGAACGTGCTGGGGGCGTCTGGTTCGGGTGGCCGGGCGACGTTACGCAGCTGTCGGAAGCCCGGCGCGCCGAGCTCGAGGCGCTGCTCCACGCGCGCTCGATCCGGCCTGTTCTGCTGTCAACGGATCACATCAACCAGTATTACCATGGCTTCTCCAACCGCGTTCTGTGGCCACTCTTTCACTACCTGATCGATCGCGTTCCGGTCGACGCCGCCGGGTGGGGCGCGTATCGTCAGGTGAACGCCAGGTTCGCCGATGCGGTAGTCGAGGAGTATCGGCCCGGCGATCTGATCTGGGTTCACGATTACCAGCTGATGCTGGTGCCGCAAATGATCCGGGCGAGAGTGCCGGGGGCGCGCATCGGCTTCTTTCTGCACATCCCATTTCCATCATCAGAAGTGTTCCGGACGTTGCCCTGGCGCCGCGAGGTACTCGCCGGCCTCCTCGGTGCTGATCTCGTCGGCTTCCACACGTTCGCGTACCTCCGGCACTTCCTCGCCTCGCTCCTGCACGTCGACGGCGTCGAGACCGACATCGACCGCGTCCGGGTCGACGGTCGTGACGTGCACCTTGGTGCATTTCCAATGGGGATCGACGCAGGCGGCATTGTCGCGCAGGCGAACGACCAGTCGGTCATCGATGCCGCCGAGACCATCCGTCGTGAGGCCAACGGTCGACGGATTCTGCTGGGCATCGACCGGCTGGATTACACCAAGGGTATTCCGAGGCGCCTGACTGCGATCGAGCGTCTCCTCACGCGGCACCCTGCACTGCGTGATGAGCTTCGCTATATCCAGGTCGCCGTGCCGTCTCGTGGCGAGGTCGATTCGTACCAGCGATTCCGCCGGCAAGTGGAGGAGCTGGTCAGCCGGATCAACGGCAACTATGGGACGCTTCGTTCGACCCCGATCCACTACATGCATCAGTCGGTTGAGCAGCAGGATCTCGTCGCGCTGTATCGCGCCGCCGACGTCATGCTGGTCACGCCACTGAGAGACGGCATGAACCTGGTGGCCAAGGAATTCGTGGCCTCGCGCACCGACGACGACGGAGTGCTCGTGCTGAGCGAGTTTGCGGGGGCCGCAGCAGAATTTGGGGCTGCCCTGCTGGTGAATCCGTACGACGTCGATGCTGTGGCGGACGCGGTGG
>JACDDJ010000769.1 GCA_013817065.1 Acidobacteriota bacterium | reverse complement strand
CCGCGATGATCCGGCCGCCGTCGTCGCCGGCGCCGGGGCCGACGTCGATGATCCAGTCGCTTGTTGCCACCACGCTCATGTCGTGCTCGACGACCAGGACGGTGTTGCCGGCGTCGACGAGGCCATCGAGTTGAGTGAGGAGCTTCTCGACGTCGGATGGGTGCAGGCCGGTGGTCGGCTCGTCGAGGACGTAGAGTGTCTGCCCTCGTTGCGCGCGCTGCAATTCGGTGGCGAGTTTGATCCGCTGCGCCTCGCCGCCTGACAGCTCGGTCGCGGGCTGGCCGAGGCGGAGGTAGCCGACACCGACCTGGCGCAGCACGTCCAGCGCGCGGCGGACGTGGGGTTCGTCCTCGAAGAACGTCCATGCAGCGTCGACGGTGAGACCGAGCACCTCGGCGATGTTCTTCCCGCGATACTGGATCTCGAGGGTCTTTGCGTTGTATCTCGCGCCGTGACAGGTCGGACACGGCGCGTAGACACTGGCCAGGAAGAGCAGTTCCACCATCACGAAGCCTTCACCCAGGCAGGTTTCGCATCGGCCCTTCGCAACGTTGAACGAGAAGCGTCCTGCGTCATACCGCCGGGCGCGCGCCGTCCTGGTCGCGGCGAACAACTTTCGGACGTGGTCGAACAGGCCCGTATACGTGGCGAGGTTCGAACGCGGCGTGCGGCCGATCGGGCGCTGGTCCACGCGCACCAGTCGCTTGATCTCCTCCATCCCGCTGGTGATGCGTCCGAGGGTTGCGGCAACTGGCTGGCGCTCGAGATCAGCCACCGCCTCTGCGTCCGCCGCTTCAGCGTCCGCTTCGTGCCCGAGGTGCTCGGTAGCGAGCTCCACGAGCGCCTGGCTGACCAGGCTTGACTTTCCCGAGCCCGAAACGCCGGTGACGGTGGTGAAGACGCCAAGCGGGAATCGAACGTCGAGGTCGACGAGGTTGTTGCGCGTGATACCCGAGAGCTGCAGCCATCCCCGTGGCTTCCGCGGCACGCGGCGGAGGTCCGTCATCGTGCGGAACAAGTACTCGCGGGTTCGCGAAGTCTTCACTTGGGCGAGCCCTGCTAACGGTCCGCTGTAAAGCACTTCGCCGCCATGCTCGCCGGCGGCAGGACCAACGTCGACGATCCAGTCCGCGTGCCGGATCACATCGAGCTCGTGCTCGACCACGAAGAGCGAGTTTCCGGATGCTTTGAGCCGGTCGAGCGCACGCAGGAGCGACTCGGTGTCGGCCGGGTGCAAACCGGCGGACGGCTCGTCGAGCACGTAGACGACGCCAAACAGGTTGGAACGCACCTGGGTCGCGAGACGCAGGCGCTGCAACTCGCCCGGTGAAAGGGTCGGTGTGCTTCGCTCGAGCGTCAGGTAACCGAGACCGAGATCCAGCAGCACAGTCAGCCGGGCGTCGAGGTCCTCGGCGATCCGCTGGGTAACGAGCAGTTTCTCAGGGTGTGCCTCGTTGTGATCGCGTGAGGCCGGCGCGACGCGCGGCGCGTGACCGCGGAACACATCCATCAACCGCTTCAATGGCAGTCGTGACATCGCCGCGATGTCGAGCCCGGCAAACGTGACGGAGAGCGCTTCAAGACGCAGTCGCTTTCCAGCGCACAGCGGGCAATCGGCGCTGACGATGTAGCGGGAGACGCGCTTTTTCATGAGCGCGCTCTCGGTAGTGGCGAATGTGTGAAGGACGTAACGGCGGGCACTCGAGAACGTGCCCATGTAACTCGGCTCTTCCTTCCGCTTCAGGGCGCGGCGCGTCTCGGCCGGCGTGTAGCCCGCATATACCGGCACCGTCGGTTGCTCCTCGGTAAAGAGGATCCAGTCGCGCTCCTTCCGCGGCAGGTCGCTCCACGGTCGGTCAACGTCGTAGCCGAGGGTGACGAGAATGTCGCGAAGGTTCTGACCGTGCCACGCCGGCGGCCATGCAGCGACGGCCCGCTCGCGGATCGTCAGCGACGGATCCGGCACCATCGATTGTTCCGTCGCATTGTAGATGCGGCCGAGACCGTGACAGGTCGGACACGCGCCCTGTGGCGTGTTGGGTGAGAAGTCCTCGGCGTGAAGCATCGACTGGCCGGGCGGGTAGTCGCCGGCGCGCGAGTAGAGCATCCGGATCAGGTTCGACAGCGTCGTGACGCTGCCAACCGACGACCGCGTCGTCGGCGCGCCGCGTTGCTGTTGCAGGGCGACGGCAGGTGGCAGCCCTTCGATCTGGTCCACCTCCGGCACCGCCATCTGGTGAAACAGGCGGCGTGCGTAGGGGGACACCGATTCGAGATAGCGCCGCTGCGCCTCGGCGTAGAGCGTACCGAACGCCAGCGACGATTTGCCGGATCCCGAGACACCGGTGAAAACCACCAGGGCGTCCCTTGGGATCTCGACGTCGATGTTCTTGAGATTGTGCTCGCGTGCGCCGCGTACCCGCACGAAACCCGTCTGTGCCGGCGGTGCCGAAC
>JACDDJ010000153.1 GCA_013817065.1 Acidobacteriota bacterium | reverse complement strand
CGCGCGCAGAGAAGGAGATGACTGACGCGCAGCGACAGTACATGCTGCGGCAGCAGATGAAAGCGATCCAGACCGAGCTCGGGGAAGGCGACGGCGAGTCGCAGGAGCTGCGCAACCGGATCGCTGAAGCGAAGCTGCCGGAGCATGTCGCAACCGTTGCGAATCGCGAAGTGGATCGCCTGGACCGTATGACACCGGCGTCGCCGGAGTACCAGATGATCCGCACGTATCTGGACTGGCTGCTCGATGTGCCGTGGGACAAAGCGACGGAAGACCGGCTCGATCCCATCGAGGCTCGTCGCGTCCTCGACGAGGACCATTACGATCTCGACAAGGTCAAGGAGCGCATCGTCGAGTACCTCGCGGTGCGTAAGCTCAAGGGTGACCTCAAGGGCCCGATCCTCTGCTTCGTCGGTCCTCCGGGCGTGGGTAAGACCTCGCTGGGCCAATCGATCGCACGCGCCATGAATCGCAAGTTCGTACGGATCTCGCTCGGCGGGGTGCGCGATGAAGCCGAGATCCGCGGACACCGGCGCACCTACATCGGGTCGATGCCCGGACGCCTGGTGCAGGCGCTGAAAGGCGCCGCGTCGTCCAACCCCGTGTTCATGCTGGACGAGATCGACAAGATGTCTGCCGGGATCCAGGGCGATCCCGCCGCGGCGATGCTCGAGGTCCTCGATCCGGCGCAGAACCACACGTTCAGGGATCACTACCTGGAGATCCCGATCGACCTGTCGAAGGTGCTTTTCATCGCGACGGCCAACCAGCTCGGGACGATTCACCCGGCGCTGCTCGATCGCATGGAGCTGATCTCGCTCACCGGGTATACCGAAGACGACAAGCTGCACATCGCCAAGATGTATTTGATTCCGCGGCAGCGCGATGAGCACGGCCTCGAGCCGGAGCACATCGAGATCACGGATGAAGCCGTGCGGCGGGTGATCACGGAGTACACGCGCGAGGCCGGCGTTCGCACACTGGAGCGACAGATCGGGACAATTGCGCGAAAGATCGCGGCCAAGGTGGCAACCAACGCGGCGCATACCGCGCGGGTGGACGCGGCCGATGTGCCTACTTACCTCGGGCCGGTCCGCTTCCGCGGCGAGACTGCGTTCCGCACGTCGCGCGCCGGCGTCGCTACGGGGCTGGCGTGGACGGAGACCGGTGGTGACGTCCTCTTCATCGAAGCCGTGCTGATGCCGGGCGGTAACGGACAGCTCACGCTCACCGGGCAGCTGGGCAGCGTCATGCAGGAATCGGCGCGGGCGGCGCTCAGTCACGTCCGTCAACAGGCGCGCAGCCTGCACCTGTCGCCCGCGTTCCTCAGCAAGCAGGATCTGCACGTTCACGTGCCCGCCGGCGCCATTCCGAAAGACGGCCCGTCTGCAGGTGTCACGATGGCGACCGCGATCGTGTCGGCCGCGCGCGGCGTGCCGGTGAATCCTGACGTTGCGATGACGGGTGAGATCACGCTTTCAGGCCTCGTGTTGCCGGTCGGCGGCATTCGCGAGAAGGCCCTGGCAGCTCGTCGCTACGGCATCAAGACGATGATCGTGCCGGCGTTGAACGAGCCGGATCTCGAGGAGCTGCCGCCGGACGTTCGCAAGGACATGACGTTCGTGCCGGTCCGCACACTCGAAGAGGCGCTGGCCGTGTCACTGCCGTCGGTCGTCGACCCCGCGACAGTCGCTGAAGCCGGCATCGGCGGGACCTCTGCGGCGGCCGCACGACCGGCGCACGATTAGTTCTGGCCACGTCAACCACCAACCTCCAATCACCAACATCCAAGTTCAATGCCCAACCGGGTTTCGGCCGTTGGTAGTTGGTCGTTGGTAGTTGGTCGTTGACGATGCTTTAGACTAGTGCCGGTGCCGGCGGTCTGCTTCTACATCTCGGGGCATGGTTTCGGCCATGCCTCGCGACAGATAGAAGTCATTAACGCGGTCTCGAGAGGCCAGCTCCGCTCCCGCGACATCGACATCATCATCCGCACCTCCGCGCCGGCGTGGCTGTTCCAACGCACGGCAGATCAGCCTTTCACGCTGCTCGCCGGTCCATGCGACACCGGAATTGTCCAGTTCGACAGCCTGCGACTCGATGAACGTCCGACCGTGGACGAGGCCGCGGCATTCTATGGAACGATGCCGGCGCGCGCGGCGGCCGAAGCGCGAATTCTCCGCGAGCGCGACGTGCGGCTCGTCATCTGCGACGCTCCCCCGCTCGCATGCGCGGCCGCGGCAGCGGCGGGAGTGCCGTCGATCGTCCTGAGTAATTTCACCTGGGACTGGATCTACGAAGGCTACGCATCGACGTTCGCCGCGCGCGCGCCGCAGGTTCTGCCCGCGATCCGCGATGCCTACGCGTCTGCCGCGGCGGGCTGGCGGTTACCTCTCCACGGCGGGTTCGCGACGGTGCCTCACGTCGTCGACCTGCCGTACGTGGCGCGGCACGCGCGGCATTCCCGACAGGACGTTCTCGAGAGGCTTCGGATCGATGCCGACCGTCCGCTGGCGCTGTTCTCTTTCGGTGGATACGGCGTCCGCGACTTCGATCCGGCGAGTCTCGATTGCCTCGAGCGGTGGACGGTCGTCTTCACGGGTCGCGATCGGCCCGCTACTGTGCCATCCGGCGTGGTGTTCATCGACGAGGCGCGGATCTACGACGCGGGCTTTCGCTACGAGGACCTGGCCGCCGCGGTTGACGTGGTCGTCACCAAGCCCGGTTACGGCATCGTCTCGGAGTGCATCGCCAACGACACGGCCATGCTCTACACGTCGCGTGGCCGCTTCGTCGAGTACGACGTCATGGTGCGGGAGATGCCGAACGTCCTGCGCTGCCGCTTCCTCGAGCAGGACTCACTTCTGGCGGGTCGCTGGCTGGAGACATTGGATGCACTGCTCGACTCGCCCCCGGCGCCTCGCCGTCCCGAAACCAACGGCGCTGAGATCGCAGCCGCCGAGATCCTGCGCCGTGTCCGCGATTAGCCTGCGGCCCGCCTTTTCCTATAGGCTCTCTGAACCATGGTTACACGACGGACTTTCCTGTGGGGTGCAGGCGCAACCGCAGCGCTGGTGGGGACGTCACGGCTCGAGGCGCAGCAGGCAGAGGCGCCGCCCGCGATCCGGGCATTGACGTCGATGCGCTCGCAAGCGAGGCCGATCACGGCCGACGAGCGCCGTGGACGGGTCGAGAAAGCGCGCCGCCTGATGGCCGAAGAGAAGATCGATGCGCTGATGCTGTGCAGCGGCATGTCGCTGATCTATTTCACCAACATCAACTGGTCTGGCGGCGAGCGGCTGTTCACGTGTGTGATCCCCGCGAAGGGTGAACCATTCTTCGTCTGTCCGGCCTTCGAAGAGGACCGCGCGCGCGAGCAGATCGCGCTCGGACCATTCGCCGGGACCGCCGACGTCCGCACCTGGCACGAGCACGAGAGCCCGTATCAGCGCGTCGCGCAGGGTCTGCAGGACCGCGGCATCCGCACTGGACGGCTCGGCATCGAGGAAACGGTCAAGTTCGTATTCAGCGATGGCGTTGCCAAGGCAGCGAACGGGATCACGCTGACCAGCGGCACGCCAGTGACCGGCGGCTGCCGGATGATCAAGGATGCCCACGAGCTCGAGCTGATGCAGCTCGCCTCAAACGTGACGCTGAAGGCGTACGAAGCGGCCTACAAGTCCCTCAAGGAAGGGATGACCCAGAACGATTTCGCGCGGCTGGTGTCATCAGCCCACGCGCGCCTCGGCTTTGAAGGTGGCGCTGGTGTGCAGGTCGGCGAGTTCTCGGCACTGCCGCACGGGTCGATCACGCCGCAGGTCGTGAAGGAAGGCACGATCCTGCTGATCGACGGTGGCTGCAACATCGAGGGTTACCAGTCGGATCTGAGCCGCACGTTCGTCCTCGGCAAGGCCACCGACAAGATGAAGCAGGTCTTCGACATCGAGCGCAAGGCACAGGATGCCGCGCTCGCGGCCGCGAAACCGGGCGTGGCCTGTGAGGCGGTCGACGCCGCCGCCCGCAAGGTCATCGTCGATGCCGGTTACGGCCCCGACTACAAGTACTTCACCCACCGGGTCGGTCACGGCATCGGCATGGACTGGCACGAGTGGCCCTATCTCGTGCGAGGCAACACGACGCCGCTGCGTCCGGGGATGACCTTCAGCGACGAACCGGGGATCTACCTGCGCGGAGAATTCGGCGTCCGCCTCGAGGACGACATGGTGATCACCGAAGACGGCGCCCGGCTCTTCACGCCGCAGTCCACCTCACTAGAGGCCCCGTTCTAGCGCGCAGAACCGCTGCGCGTGATCATCGGCTGCGCGACCGTGCCTTATCGTAAACACCGCGGCGGGCGCCAAGACGGATCCGGAACACCTCACGCAACATCCTGAGGCTGTCGGGGAACATGCGCAGACGCGAATCGGCCCGGAGGTGCCATTCGATCGGGACCTCGCGGATGCGCAAGCCACGCAGCCGTGCCACGTAGAGGACTTCGATGTCGAAGGCCCAGCCATCCACCGTGAGACTCGGAAACACGGCCTCGGTCGCCGCCGCCGTGAACATCTTGAAGCCGCACTGCGTGTCCTGGATGCCCGGCACCGTCAGCGTGCGAACGACAGCATTGAAGGCGCGGCCGGCGAGGTGACGCGACAACGGCTCGCCGACACGGCGCGCGCCGGCGCCTTCACGCGTGCCGATCGCAATGTCGGCATCGCCGAGCGCGGGTGGCATGAAGTGCACCAGTTCGTGCACCGGCACCGAGAGGTCGGCATCGCAGAGGAACCGGTAGTCGGCGGTGGAGGCCAGGAAGCCGGCCCGCACCGCCGCTCCCTTGCCGCGATGCGGTTCGCGCTGCAGCCGGATCCGGGGATCACCGCGCTCGATCGCCTCGACGATCGTCGCGGTTCGATCGGTCGAGCCGTCATCCACGATGCGGATCTCCCAGGTCCACGGACGTGAGGCGAGATAGCCGCGCAGTTCATTGACGCTGGCCTCGATGCCGGCCGCTTCGTTGTACGCGGGGATAACGATCGCAAGTGCTGGTCTGGCGTTCACGCGCCGCTATCGTACGCTCGAACCGGCCGCGGTACCACAACCCCTGAACGGTCCGGGCAGAAGGACGGATGAAGAAAGGCTGCCTCCGAGACCGGCGCATACGCGGCCGCGCATTCCGGGTTCACTCGGCGAAGGCATTCGGCAACCGCGCCGAGCGGCCGCCTCGTGACGTTGACCCGTCGCAGATTCTCGCCATGAGCCGCAATCGGGGTGGGGAAGGAGCACGCCATGAAGATGGCGGCGATCAAACCCGCTGGAGGAGCCTTTCTAAAAACACGTATCAGAACGGGGGCCGCCATGTGAAGAACAGCGCGGCCACCAACCCCTGACCGAGGGCCCACGCGATGACGAGTGGAACGAGCCAGAGCCGCGGCAGGAGGGCCGCCAGAGCGATGAACACCGGAAACATCGTCGCGCTCAATCGGCCGATCGAAAGCACCCCGCCTGAGAGGACGGCAGGGCCTATGTTCACTACCACGAACATAGCAGCGGCGAAGCCGACGTGACGGAACACCGGCCACAGCATCAACACCACAAATATCAGGCCGACCGCGTTCAGAGAGTCGTCAGGCCGCCGCGAGATGACATTGAGCAGGACGCCCTCGTTGAGCCAATTGATAAACGTTGGTATCGACGGGGCTGCGCTGCTGTCGCGTCCCCATGCCTGCTGCACACGGATCCAGCCGAGCCAGTCGCCGGTCAGCGACCGGACGTAGGCGGCGAACGCCAGCATACCGATCCCTGGCGCGGCCGCTGCCATGGCCGCGAGCGGCAGGTTGTACGGCTCCCGCGCGGCGGAGCGCCGTCGCTGCCACAGGTGCTCGCCGATTATGCAGACCAGCACGACGCTGAGCATGCATCCGTTGGGTCGCGTGAGGCCGACCAGCAAGCCCCAGGCGGCGGCGCTGAGCCACTCCTGCCGGCGGAAGCGATAGAAGGCGGCCACGGCAGCGAGCAGGAACAGCGATTCGGTATAGGGCGCGCTGAAGAAGACGGCGAACGGATACGCAGCAATCAAGGCGAGCGCCACGTTCGCTTCGGGCAGGCCGATCATCTCCACTGTAAGCCGGTGCAGGAACGCGAGCGCCCACGCGAATGCGGCGATCGAGATCAGCGTGCCGGCCCAGAGCGCCCGCCCCGTGCGTTGCTCGTTCGACGCGCGCTCGTCGAACGCGCCCAGCGCATACCCGCCGACCCGCATCAACATCGGGTACGCCGGGAAGAAGGCAAAGTTCTGTTGCAGGTCGTAGCCGCCCTCGACCCGGTAGCCGTCGGTCGCAATCCCGCCGTACCAACCCGCATCGTACCGGGCCGGCAGATTTGCCAGCGGATCGCGGGAGACCACGAACGGACCTTCCTTCGGAATACCAAAGGAGATCACCGCGAAAAATCCCACCGCGAGCACCGCGAAGCGAGAGCCCAGCACGATCAACATCAGGGAGGAGCGCGGGGCCTCCGCGAATCGCGTGGCCCAGGCGCGCAGGCGATGGTGCAGCGGCTGCTCGCGGCACCGGGCGTGGCGCACCGTCGCGAGCACAAGGGCGATCAGGAGGGGCCGGAAGATCGAGTGGCTGGAAAGACGAGCCGAAGCGAGCTCGAGAGTGAAACCCCCGAAGACTAAAACGAAACCGGCCAGCGCAACGAGGGCCACCACCAGGCCGTCGACGAGTCTCGCCCAGAACGGCATTCAGTGCGCGGCCTGCTTTAGGCGTTCAGTCCTTGACGCACGTAACGAGAGACCAGAGCCGCGGAATGTTGACCTTCTCGATCGAGACAGGTTCCAGGTCCGCCTGGGCCAGAAACGCGGGCAAGTCGAGATCGGCTTTGAAGCCGATGTGGATCGTGTACGGCGAGATCATCCGCTCGAGCTTCGACAGAATAGGACTCGGGCTCAGGAAGTGGTTGAGGATGATCACACGCCCGCCGGGACGGCAGACGCGGCTCATCTCCTGCGCCACCTTGACCGGATCAGGGACGACGCTGACGAGGTAAGGCGCGTAGACGATGTCGAAGGAATCATCGGCGAACTTGAGGTCGCCGGCGTCCATCTGGAGGAGCCGCATGTTGCGGATCCCCTTCCGGGCGGCGCGCTCGCGCGCCTTCTCCAGCATCGAGCCCGAGAAGTCGATTCCGGTGACCGAGCAGTCCTTGGGATAGAGCGACAGGTTGATGCCTGTTCCAACGCCCACCTCGAGCACGCGCTCACCAGCCTGGATATTCATCCGCTGGATGGCCTGCAAACGGCCGGGATGAAGCGTCGGACCAAACGTCAGGTCGTAGACCTTCGCCAGCTTGTCATACACCCCCTCCACAAAGTCGTTTTCGACAGCAGCAACCGACAGGGCGCGGGTGCCCGCATCGGAGCCAGAAACCACTTCGTCCTCGGACGGCGTTTTGCGATCAAATAAGGGCATAAGAAGAGTTGCGACTATAACCCGATGGCCTACACAGGGGCAAGCAAACGACGGCCCATGTTTCCAGGCCGGCGATCGAGCCCATCAATCCCCGCCTCATGCGGCGAGGGCCTTCATCACACCGAGCGCACTCTCCACCGCGCCGACCGCGGTTGAGATCTGGATCCCTTGCACATACGGACGAACCCCGGCTGCCAGTTCCGACGCAATCGCCAGCCCTTCCTGCGCCGCCCTGCCGTCCCTCTCCGCTTCGCGCATTCGCTCCACGATGGCGGCCGGTACACACACTCCCGGCACTTCGTTCGCCATGAACTCAGCGTGGCGGAGGCTCTCGAGCGGCGTGATCGCGGCGAGCACCGGGATCCCTGCCGCGCTGCGTTCGATGAAGGCGACGAGAGGGGCAACGTCGAACACCGGCTGGGTGATCGCGAATTCGGCCCCGGCCTCCACCTTGTACTTGAACCGTCGAAATTCGAGGTCGAGGTCGAGGGAACAAGGGTTGACCGCTACCCCGATATGGAACGCGGTGGGCATGCCGATCGGCTGACCGCCAATATCGAGCCCGCGATTGAGCCGGGTGACCACGTTGGTGAGCCCGATCGAGTCGACATCAAAGACGGCCGTCGCGTCGGGGTAATCGCCCGCGGCGGGCGGGTCCCCGGTGACGAGCAGGACGTTGCGGATGCCCATCGAGTGAGCGCCGAGGAGGTCCGACTGCATGCCCAGCAGGTTCCGATCGCGACACGCATAGTGAAGGATCGTCTCGGTCCCCGCCTGCTGCTGCACGAGAACAGAGGCCGAGAGAGCGCTCATCCGAGCACCCGAGCGCGGACCGTCCGGAATGTTGACGAGGTCGACGCCGTGGATGCGAAGTTGCCGCGCCTGCTCGATCAGGCCATGAGCGTCATAACCCCGCGGCGGCAGCAACTCCACTGCGACAACGAATCCGCCGCGCGCGAGTTCGTTGGCCATCCGCGACTTCTCCGGACGCGGAACGACGCGGATCTCGGGCGCCGGACGAGCGGCAGCGGGCGTCTTGTCCCTGGCCGGCGTTGCGGGTGTCAGCGCCCGCACCGCCGACTTGATCTGGCGGATGTGGTCCGGTGTCGTGCCGCAGCAGCCGCCGACCAGGCGAACGCCGTTATTGATGAAGCGGCGGGCGTAGGACGCCATGTACTCCGGCGAGCACAGGTAGATGTTCCTGCCCTCGACCTCGCGCGGGCTTCCC
>JACDDJ010000768.1:749-2470 GCA_013817065.1 Acidobacteriota bacterium | reverse complement strand
GATCGCAGCCGGATCACGCGACAGTTCTTCCGAGAGGAACTTGAGCGCCACGACGCGCCCGAGCCTCACGTCCTCGGCCAGGTAGACCACGCCCATGCCACCGGCGCCCAGCTTCTCGACCAGGCGGTAGTGGGAGATGGTCTCACCAATCATTTGACCGCGTGAGCCTCGGCTCGGTCGCACCTGCCTGTTGTGATCTCCGCGTCTGCCACGCGATCAATATGAGAGCACGACGTTGAACTGTCAACTTCTAGCCGGCACTTTCGCTGGAACGCCGGTCGCAGCGGTGCTGGGGGTCAGCTCCAGCTCCGTCCGAAGCGGGCTGACCAAGACGCCGGAAACGAGTCCCCATCGAGGATAGGATTAGCGCCCATGCGGCATCCTGTCGTCCTCGCCTGCTTCGCGCTCGGGATCATCGTCCGGACGATCCAGTTCGCCGCGCAGAACTCGCTGTGGCTGGACGAACTCGCCGTGGCTCACACGGTGATCGTGCGCGATCTCGTCCGGCTGGTCACCGAGCCGCTGGCCTATCGACAGGTCGCGCCGGCCGGGTTCCTGGTGCTCCAGAAGATCGCCACCACCTTCGCCGGCGCCGGCGAGTTAGGGTTTCGGCTCATCCCCTGGGTGGCGTCCCTGGTCGCGCTGTTCGTGTTCTGGAGCATCGCCGAGCGGCTGCTGACCCGTTCGGCCGCATGGACGGTCTTCCTGCTGTTTGCCGCCAGCCCGGCGCTCGCCTGGTTTGGGAGCCAAGCGAAGCAGTACTCAACCGACGTGCTCGGCGTGCTGCTCCTGATCTGGGCCGGGTGCGAGTTGCTGACACCGCGGCCACGTGTTGCGCGGGCGGTGCTCGCCGGCGTGTTCGCCGTCCTGACCTCGATGCCTGCGGTGCTGGCCGGAGGTGCGATCGGCATGATCCTCCTGGTGGCCGCCGTCCGGACCGGCATCCCAAGTCGCAAGTCGTTCGTCCTGGTCGGCGTCTGTTGGACAGTCGCCGCGCTCGTCACCGCCGGCCAGTCCCAGCTGACGGTCTCGGCAGAGACGCGTGAGTACATGCTGATGTTCTGGGCACGCGGCTTCCCGCCGGCACCAACTACCCTCGACGCACTGATGTGGACCCCGCGCGTGCTCAGCGGCGCCCTGAGCTTCGCGCTGTTCTTCGGCCTCGCCGACGAGTTGTGGATCGTTGCAGCGGTGGCGGTCACGCTGGCAGTGCTGATCGTGCCGGGCGCGTGGTGGCTGGCACGCGGTTCCGGCTATCAGGCCGCCGTGGTTATCTCGCCGGTCGTCGCGGGCGTGCTGGCGGCCGCCGTGCACCTGCTGCCACTGAGTGGACGAGTTTCCCTGTGGCTGGTGGGGCCGCTGCTTCTCCTCGCTGGGAGCGGCTTGTCCGCCATGGCCGACTGGTTCTCACCCCGGTTGCGCGCAATCCCCGTCGCTGCAGGAGCGCTCATCGCCGCGGTGTCGATCGCCTCCGTCACGATCCTCGAACCGCCACCGTATCGTTCCCAGGATCTGAAGCCGGTGCTGGCGCAAGTGGGCGCACAGATGCAGCCGAACGATCCCCTTTACGTCTATTACGGAGCGCGGCTGGCGATGCGCTTCTACGGTCCGCGCGCCGGGATCGCACAATGGATCGAAGGCAATTGCCACCGCCGCAACACGCCGGAGTACTTCCGCGAGCTCGATGCGTTCCGCGGGCAGAGTCGAGTCTGGGTGATCTG
>JACDDJ010000768.1:0-739 GCA_013817065.1 Acidobacteriota bacterium | reverse complement strand
CTCCAGTGGAGAGGCGCTGCTCTATGACCTGTCCGATCCGGCGCGCCTCGCGGCCAGCGCCGCCGACAGCCATCCGATCCCGCCGCCGGAGCGGCCCAACGATGGTCCAAACGTGCCATGCGGCGGGCCAGCCAACGATGCATCGGTCGTGCGGTAGGCTCCGACCCGCCCGAGGTACGTGAGAGCGAAGCCGCCCAAACGGTGTGAGCTCCTGGCCACAGAAGAAACACAGCAGGAACACAGGCAAGCCAGACGGGATCCGCATCCACCTTCGGGTTCTGCCGTTGACGCTGGTGTGAACGCCGCGCCGTGGAAGGACGCCACCGCCACCGTGGAGGGCTTGGGGATGGCTGATTGGTGATCTGGGAATCGGCGATTGACGATTGCTGAGAACCGCGCGGCAGACTTCGCATACGATCTCGGGGATCAGCGCAGGCCTTGAATTAGCGGAGCCTCCATGAACACAACCGTTGCCCATCGGGCGACTGCACGGCAGGTCCCGTATGGGACGTACGATCGCGTCTTCTACACCGGGCTCGCCATCGTGATGGCGCTGACGGTCTTCGCAGGGTTCGGGGGGACGTACTACTTCCGCCTGTGGTCAGGCGCGCCCGCGACGCTCTCGGGCGGGTCGATTACACCGAACCTCCATCTGCACGCCGTGGCCTTCACCGCGTGGGTCCTGCTGTTCATCATCCAGACCGGGCTCGTCGCCGCCAGACGCGTCAAAGCCCACCAG
>JACDDJ010000767.1 GCA_013817065.1 Acidobacteriota bacterium | reverse complement strand
GTCATCGGGATCGTCGCGGGTCCGGTTCCCAGAGTGCCCGCGATCGCCGTCGCGCGATCCTGCCTCATCGTCCCGATCACGTCGCCCATCGTCGAAATCTTGAAGGATGACATCAGGCTCGGGAGCATCGCGTAGACGTAGGCGCGGGTCATCGGGAGCTGCGCCGGCCCCATGTTGAAGAAGGGATGACCGAAGGCGTAGACCTTGTCACCGTCGATGTGCGTCACGGTGCCGGTGGCGCCCATATCGACGTCGCCACTGGCGAGCGAGACGCCAATCGCATCGCCCTCACGGAGCGGACCGTTCAAGGCCGCGAGCTCCGCGGCCGTCGCACGTCCGCCCATACCGCCCCCGGCAACGGGACGGAAGCCTGCACCCGAGAAGATGGACGACAGGAGCTGCACCGCCTCCGGCTCGAAGCCGCTCATGATCAACGGGGTCGCGATCGGACGCAACATGGTCGCAAGCTGCGCCCCTTCCGACGCCGGGAGTCCGAGCACGCGCACGTCGGAGGCGCGCGTGGCGAATGGCGCGATTCGTTGGTACGACTGCCGCATGACGGCAGCGAGAGACTCGGGCGTAATTGGCAGCTCGATGCGGGCCGCCTCGGCGCCGCGCCGCGTCATCACCGCCGTCGCGTCCTTCATCTCTTCGATGGGAGTGATCCCCGCGATCGCCTCGGTGGGGAAGTCGCCGATTGAATACGCGACAGCACCGATCAGGCGACCGTCCACGTAAACCGGGCTACCGCTCATGCCGGCCGCCACGCCGGTCTTAGCGAGCGGTCCGCCTTCGAGGCGGGCGAGAATCAGGTCCCGCTTCGGTCCCTGCGCGTTTCGCAGCACCCCGATGATGTGCGCCTTGAACTCGCTCAGCTCGGCGCCTTCGAAGACGGTCCGGGCAATCCCGACCATCCCCGGCTTGACCTCCGACAGCGGCATCAGCCGGGGTGAGGCCTGGCGGGCCGAGAGGTCCAGCGACACGATTGACAGGGCAGCGGCCAGCAGCGCTGCGGCGGCGGTTCGATGAGTCATAAGGGGTAAATCAGTTATACGGACCCTGCCGTGGGGAAGCAAGCGAAAGACGCGGCTGAGCCTGGGTTTTGCGGTCGAATCGAGGGCGCTTCGTTGACACCTTCGCCGGGCGTCTGATATGTTCACAACGTTTTGACGCAGAACGTCCTCAGCCGGTCGAGCCAGTTCCACCAGTCCTATTCCTATTGGTGGTGGTACGCCTGTGCTGGAGGGGCGAACTGCTAGCCGTCTAATCACCGACGGTTCTGATTCGAGCCTCCCAGCTTCCAAGCTGCGGAGGCTTTTCTTTTTGGCCGGACAACAAGTCGCATAAATGGCGCAGATCTGCGTAACGGTGACGGGCAGGACAATGGAGGAGGTGCGGCGCGCGCGCGACGCCGCCGCTGCTGACGTCGTCGAGGTGCGCCTGGACGGGGTGGATCGCCCCGACGTCGCGGCTGCCCTCGAAGGACGACGGTGTCCCACGATTGTCACCTGCCGTCCAGCCTGGGAGGGCGGGAAGTTCGACGGATCCGAGGAGGAGCGGGAGCGCCTGCTGCTCGCCGCGGTCCACGGCGGGGCCGAGTTCGTGGACGTCGAGCTGCGGGCCCGGTTTGTCGCCGACATCATCCGCACCCGTCGAGGTCACGGGGTGATCGCGTCGTTCCACCGGTTCGAGCCGGGTCCGGCGGAAGTGGCGGAGGAACTGAGAGCCCTGCGCGCGACCGGCGCTCAGATCGTCAAGCTGGCGGTCGCGGTTGACTCGCTGGCGGAGACGCTGCCGCTCTTCGAACTCGGTGCGCGCCCTGGACATGATGGCGACACAGAGCAGGGCCACGTGCTGATTGCGATGGGACCTCGTGGCGCTCACACCCGCGTCCTCGCCGCACGGCTGGGCAATCGCTGGACCTACGCCGGCGACGCGGTTGCGCCCGGACAGATGCCGGCATCGCAACTGCTCGACGAGTTCACCTTCCGCCGTATTCGTCCCGACGCCGACCTCTATGGCGTCGTCGGTTCGCCGATCGCGCACTCACTCTCGCCCGCCATGCACAACGCCGGGTTCGCACAGGCGGGATTGAACGCTGCGTATGTCGCGGTCGACGCCAGGGACGCCGATGATTTCGTGACGTTTGCACGCGCGATGAAGATGCGCGGCGCGTCGATCACCGCACCATTCAAGGTCGACCTGCTTCGGCACGCCGACGAATGCGAGCCGCTCGCGAGGGAAGTGGGCGCAATCAATACGCTGGTGATGCAGGACGACAAGTGGACAGGCCGCAATACCGATGTGCACGGACTGATCGGCCCTCTGGCCGAGCGGATCGATCTGGCTGACGTCCGGGCCGCTGTCCTCGGCGCCGGCGGCGCCGCACGCGCCGCGGTGGCTGGATTGAAGCACGCCGGTGCACACGTGCAGGTGTGCGCCCGGCGCGCCGACCAGGGGGCCGCCCTGGCC
>JACDDJ010000766.1 GCA_013817065.1 Acidobacteriota bacterium | reverse complement strand
GAGGTACTTCGCCCGGAGCAGACGCCACCGCGCTTCCGCCGCGGACCACGAGGACGTCGCCGCCGCGGGATCATCACCGGCGCGCAGGCGTGCGAGGCCGTCGCTCCAGCCGAACAGGCGCGCGGCAGCCTCGAGCTCGTACTTCGCGCCATACAAACGACCGAGCGTCGACGCGATCTCGGCGCCGACTCGAACCGGCCGTAGTGCCTCGCGGTCCGTCACCACCATGAACACGCCGCCGCACTCTTCGTTCGCATACTTGCTGGCCGTCGGCGTGAAACGGACCGGATAGAAGCCAATGCCTGCCAGGTTGCGCGCGTTCAGCTCGTCCGCCAGCTTCACGCCGTCGATCCACGGTGCACCGATCTGCTCGAAAGGCGTGTCGGTACCACGTCCGACCGAGATGTTCGTCGTCTCAATCGCGCCGATCCCCGGATAGAGCGTGGCCTGCACCAGGTTGCGCATGTTCGGCGACGGATTGATCCAGGGCTGGCCGGTCTCGTCGAACCACTGATCCCGCCGCCAGTTCTGCAACTGGACCACGGTAAGGTCCGCGCCGATCTTGTTCTCGCCGTTGAACAGCCGCGCGAGCTCACCGAGCGTCATGCCGTGACGGATCGGCATCCGCGGAAAGTAGTGCGTGAAGCTCGCCGGCGCCTTGTCGATCGCGGGACCTTCGATCTGGACCCCGTTGATCGGGTTCACACGATCCAGCACCACCACCGCGATCTTCCGCTTCGCCGCCTCCTCCATCACGAACGCCATCGTCGTCATGTAGGTGTAGAAGCGGGTCCCGATGTCCTGCAGGTCGATGACGACGGTGTCGACGCCCTTCAGCATCTCGTCGTTGGGACGACGGGTGTCGCCGTAGAGGGAGTGGATCGCGAGGCCGGTCTTGGCATCCTTCTCGGATGGGACCTTGGCGTCGAGGATGCCGCGGATGCCGTGCTCAGGACTGAAGAGCGCCACCAGCTGGACGTCTTTTGCACCGTGCAGCAGGTCGATCGCACTCGCGCCATCGCGGGAACGGCCGGTGTGATTGGTGACGAGGCCGACGCGCTTGCCGCGAAGGATCGCGAAGCCGTCCGCGCGGAGCGAGTCGAGGCCGCTGACAACCGGCGCGTACGGCGGCGCCGCTGGCAGCGGAGTGCCCGGACCAAAATCGCCGCTCGCTGACGTCGTGACCGCAAGCAGGTCTGGCGAGACGTTGGTCAGCGCTGACGCCGCGATCGTCGCCACACGCGCGCGCAGCGGCGTGACGTCACCCTTGCCGTCCGGGTGATTGCGGTTGGAGAGAAAGATCACGAACATCTTCGTCGCCGGGTCGATCCACACCGAAGTTCCCGTCCAGCCGGTGTGACCGAACGAACCGATCGGCATCAGCTCGCCGCGGTTGGACGAGAAGGAGGAGTCCATATCCCAGCCCAGGCCGCGGACGTTGCGTTCCCCGGGAGGCGTCGACGGCGTCAGCATCCGGTCCACGGCGAGCGGCGACAGGATGCGAACCCCGTTGTAGCTGCCGCCGCCAAGCAGCATCCGCACGAAGATCGAGAGGTCGTTCGCGGTCGTGAACATGCCGGCGTGACCAGCGACACCGGCCATGCGCCGCGCCGTCGGATCGTGGACAACTCCGCGGAGCATCTTCATCTCGCCCCTGCCCTGAGCGAGCGCTTCTCGGCCCTGGGCTGGCGAGTCGAATGGGTCACAGGGCCAGCCATAACGCGTGCACAGCTCGGTCGGGGCGATCCTCGGAACGAGCGACGCCGGCGGCAGGAACATCGTGTCGTTCATGCCGAGCGGCTTGAAGATGCGGTCGCGCGTGAACTGGTCCAGCGTCTGGCCGCTCACGCGCCGCACGATGTCGCCGAGGATGAAGTAGCCGATGTCGCTGTAGACGAAGCGCGTGCCGGGCGTTGAGGTTGGGACCTCTTCGATCGCGAGCTCGATCGCCTTGTCGTAGCCGGTCCACATGTCGCCGAGGTCCACGTCTGGTCGCAGGCCCGACATGTGCGTCATCAAGTGCCGGATGGTGATCGCGCCCTTGCCGTAGCGCTCGAAGCCGGGGACGTGCGTCGCCACCCGATCGCTCAGGCGGATCCTGCCTTCTTCAATCAGGATCATCGCCGCGGTCGTCGTCGCCACCACCTTGGTGAGTGACGCGGCATCGAAGATGGTGTCGGCGGTCATCGCCTCGATCTTCGGCTGAACGGCGCGGCTGCCGATCACCTTCTGCCAGGCAACCCGGTCACCCCGCCCGACCAGGACAACCGCCCCGGGCAGTCGCTTGGCCTCGATCTCCTGCTTGACGAGGGGCTCGATCGTATCGAGCCGCGCGAGGTCGAAGTCCGGGGACTGCGTGGGGCGGGGCGCCTGCGCGGAGCCCGTGAGGACGAACAGACAGAGCGCGGCGGCCAGGGAAGAGAGCGTTCGCATGAGGAAATCATAAGGCGAACGCCCACACAGGGTGCTACGG
>JACDDJ010000765.1 GCA_013817065.1 Acidobacteriota bacterium | reverse complement strand
CCGGCAACGGCGTTCAAGGGCCGACCCGCCATGAAGGTGAGCGAAGGCGGCGTCGAACGGATCGCCGAGCAGCTCACTCGCGAGCGAGCCAGCAACCTTGGATGCGTAATCAGCGAGATCGGGGGCTGGTCGGCATCGTGAACATCCGGACCTGTCGGCGTGCGTTCGACCGGCTTGCCGTCGTCCACGAAGAGCGTCCCGATCTGGCGGTCGAGCATCCCAATATCCTGAAGCAGCGTGCTCTTCGCCTCCGTTGCCCGGATCGCGATGCGCGCCCACTTCGAGCCATCCGGCTTGCCGTCGTCGAGCGCATGCTTCGTCGCGAGCCGCGCCAGCATTTCGTACCGCGCCAGCGCCGTGCTGACTTCGAGCCGCGCATCGAAGCTGCGCTGAGTCGGTTCCCGATCGTCAGACGCGGTCGTCGACTCCGGTGACTCCGGACTTTCGCGCACAGTGGGCGCAGCAGTACATCGTGCCGTTGGCCTCGACGCCGTGCCCGATGATCGTGCACTGGCAGTGCGCGCACCGCGGTGCGAGCGCGTGAATCGCGCACTCGAAACTGTCGAAGGTCTGCGACTGTCCCGACATCGTCACCTGAAACGCCTTGTCATAATCGTTGCCGCAGACGCTGCACTTCGCCATTGTCGTCCTCCACTTCAGGGTCGGCGCCGATCGTCAGACGAGCCCCAGACGATCGCGGGCGTACAGGATGCACCGTTCGACCATCTGCATTTCGAGCGTCAGTCGCCCGTCCGGGGTCAACCCCGTGATGCGCGGGAGGGGCATTCGCGGCTTGTTGGCACGCACCTGCGACAGCGTGCGCGCCAGATGGACGCCATTGAGGTCGTCGAACGTCGACCAGTACTTGTCCGTCAGACACGGGATTTCCAGCGGATCCCTGGTGATCATTTCCAGGGAGAAGCGCACGGCGGGTCTCGCCCTCCGGATCGTCGCGACCACGCGCTGCATGTCGAGGAAACCATCGCCGAGCGGAACTTCGGACAGGAGAAAGCCGTTCTCGTATTCCGCCACCGCTGTGTCCTTCAGATGGACGTTGACCGTATAGGGCGCCAGGGCCTCGATTGTCTCCATCGGGTCGTCCAGCAGCGACAGGTTGTTATTGGTGTCCAGAGTGACGCCCAGGTACTCGCTGCTGTACTGCTGCAGCAGCCGGACCATCGGCTCGGTCCGCCAGTCTTTGTGATTCTCGATGCCGAGGGGCATCCGGTGCTTCTCGACGATGGGCAATGCGGTCGCGATCTGCTTGTGGAATACGGCGACAGCCGCCTTCCATGCGGCGAGCGTATCGAACATCTCATAGCGTCTGCCGAGCAGGCAGACGACGCGCAAACTGCCGGCGCCCGCTTCCTTGGCAACTCGCACGGCATGCTCGAAGACCGCAGAGGATTCCCCGTCGCGCGGCAGGAAGGTCTGGATCTCGAGATACATGTCGAGCTCCTCCTTCATCCGGCGCGTCCTCCTGGCCGAGTCGAAGTCAATGCTGGTCATGCCGCCCTGCGCGCCGGCTGCCCCGAGCTTCGCCGCCAGCTCCATGAGCCGATCCACCTCGAGGATGCGGTGGGGGGAGCTGAATCGGATCGACTGGAATGAATCGGAGGCCAGGCCCATCGTGGTCCGCCTGACGACGTTCGCGGTCGCGGCGCCGGCGGTCATCAGCGGAGCCACTGCCAGAGAGGCGAGGAACTCTCGTCGCGTCACGATTCAAGACCTCCTGCTCGCGGTCCAGCGGAACACAGGCATCTTTGTGTATTCCTGCCTCGTAGTCAAACCACGTGTCAGGCGAGTGTGATATGACCTCGGATCGGAGCCCCGGGCAGAGTTCATGAACTGCTTCGCCAGCGTCTTGCTGCTCAGCATCGCCCTCGCGCCGGTCTTCGGTTGGAGGTGCAGGAGCATAGACGTCAGGCAATCCGCTGGGTGAGTTGCCTCGCACCAATGTCGTCGGTGTTGCAGCACGGCGATCGCAAGCTGCTGCTGCGGGTACCAGACAAAGTAGGTGTCGATGCCGTGATCGCCTCCGCCGTGGCCGACGAACGTCGCCCCGCGATGTTCGCCGATCTCGAATCCCAGCCCCCAGGGCGTACCCTCCGCGCTCGTGACGGCAGGCTTCTGCATCTCCGCCGGCGGCGGTGCTGGGCCCACCTTCGGGTCGACCAGATTACTCGCCCATCGCAACAGATCGCGCGGGGTCGTCCACAGTCCTGAGTTGCCGACCGCGCCGGGCTGCGTGCCGAACGGCACGAATCGCCAGTTGCCGGCGTCGCGGTGGTAATTCGACGCGCGGTTGGGCATGACGACCGACGGATCGTCCTGAAAACGCGTGCTGGTCATGCCGAGCGGTGTGAAGATGTTCGCGTCGGCAAACGCGGCGAGCGGCTGGCCGCTGACGCGCTTGACGATGATCGCCGCCAGCACATAGCCGCCGTTGTTGTAGAGAAACTCCGTGCCGGGC
>JACDDJ010000764.1 GCA_013817065.1 Acidobacteriota bacterium | reverse complement strand
CCGCTGACGAGCGTCATCGGGCCGGTGTCGTCGGTCGCCGCCGCACTGATCCGGATCGAGTTGGTGGTCGGCTTGGATCCGCCGTCATACACCACCCGGCCGGTCGCGGACGCGCCCTTGGTGGTGACGATGATGACGTTGGACATGTCGTCGCCGCTGACCGTGAGCGGTACCGAGCCGGACTCCTGGCTGCTCTCCCCCCCGCCGCCGGGCCCGCTCGAGCGGATCATGGTGAAGCTCATGCTGTTGCCGTCGCTGCTGCTCGTGAAGATCTGCGACGTGCGTGCATTCAGCGTGTAGTCGCCCGGTGCGACACCCGTCAACGTGAAGTTGCCGTTGGCGTCGGTACGGGCACTGGAAGAGGCGCCGAAGAGCGGGTTGCTGTCGTTCGCGGTCCGCGGTGCGGCGCTGACCATGACGCCTTCGGCCGGGCGTCCTTCAGAGGTCACGACCGAGCCGCGGACCCTGACCAGGCGCACGGGGAAGAGCCCGAAGTCCGTGTTCTGCGCTTCCTGTCCGAGAGCGAGCACCAGCTTCTGTGCTTCGTTCCCGTTTGGCGTGCCGGGAAAATACGTCGGCGCATATCCCGAGGACGGGCCCTCCGGTGCGCCTCCGCCGATCGCGGACGTGGTGCGGACCGCCATGGTGGCGGCCATCTCGCTGACGACCATCTCCTGCGTTCCGCGCAGCGTCGCGCTGACGTAGTAGTCACCTGGAGGCAAACCGTAAATGCGGTACTGCCCGAGATCGTTGGTGGTCGCGGTGCGGCCGGTTGACTGCAGCCGCCGCTTGCCGTTGGACCAGGTCGACCGCATCGCATTGACGATCGTGTCAGCGACCGGCTCGCCGAATTCATCGAGGATGCGCCCCGAGATCACTGAGCCTTTCGGCATGGTGATGTCGGCGTTGTCGACCGACTGACCTTCGACGAGGTCGATCGGTTTGCCCGGTTCGAACGGCCGCTTCTGCCCGTAGTTGACGGCAACGAAGCCGCTCTTCGATGCGTTGATGGTGAAGGCCCCGGCAGGGAGGTCCTTGAATTCGAAGCGGCCCTCGTTGTCGGTGGTCGCTGACTTCGGGAAGACGTCCTGCCCAGACAACCGGACCTGCGCGCGGCGTACCGGGTTGCCGGTCTCGGCCGCGAGGATCCGGCCTTTGATGAGGCCAGTGCCGGTCTTCATCTGTCGGCCCCCGGGGGGCGGCATCTGCATCGGCTCGCCGCCGACGACAATCTGCGCCGCCGCCGGCGTGGAGAACACTGCGGCCAGAGCGAAGGCGGAGGCCAGTCTGATCATTCGCATCGATATTTCCTCGGTGTGGAGCATTCTACGCACGTTCAGGTGTTAAGGATGTAAAACTGCGGGCGCCCCCGCGTCCACCCGTGCAACTAGACGTAGCAGGCTCCCGAATAGTTGTTCGGGGCAACGTCGTCAGGGCGCGGCCGGGACGATCGGCAGCGAACGCCCGCGCGCATAGCGCGTGACGGTCTCGAGCACGGCGTCGGTCAGCGCGTCCACGAAGCGGGGATGATCGTTCACCGCCGACGCCCGCGCGAACGGAAGCTCGAGAGTTGCGGCAACTTCTGCTGCCTCGGTATCGAGGTCGTAGAGGACCTCGATGTGATCGCAGACAAAGCCGATCGGGCAGAGGACCACACCGTGCGCGCCGTGGCCCGGCGCCTCGCGCAGGTAGTCGCAGACGTCCGGCTCGAGCCACGGATCCTCGGGACGTCCACTGCGGCTTTGGAAGACGAGGCGCCAGGCGGCCAGCTGCGCCGCCGACGCGCGGCGCGCAATCTCCTGTGCCACCGCCAGGCAGCTCGCCTCGAGCTGCAACTGATAGGGATACTCCTGCGCCATGCTCTCCGGGATGCTGTGCGCGGTGAACACCAGCTCCGAGTCGCGGCAGACATCAGGCGGAAGCTTCTGCACTGCGGCCGCGACATGATCCGCATTGGCGTCGATGAACCCTGGCGAGAGGTGCCAGTCACTGACGTACGTGACCTGGACATCAGCCAGGCCGGCTTCGCGAAGCGCACGCCGCGCGTCGGCCACGTTTTCCTTGTATTGCGTGCAGCCGGAGTAGCTGCGGTGCGCCGCGGCGATGACGCCTACCGCCCGCCGCACACCGTCGCGCGACATTTGCGCGAGCGTGTCGCGCAGGTAAGGGTTCCAGTTGCGCATGCCGACATACACCGGCAGCAGATGGCCACGCGCCGCCAGCGCATTACGCAATCCCTGCGCCTGCTGCAGCGTCAACTCGGTGATTGGAGAGACACCGTCGAACAGTTCATAGTGATGCGCCACTTCCTCGACGCGTTCCGGCGAGACGCGACGGCCGCGGAGGACGTTGGCGAGGAATGGACGAATGTCGGCCCGGCCCATCGGTCCGCCGAAGGCGATCAGGAGAACAGCGTCGAACGGAGAAGACATTGGTAGATCCTACTTGTAGGAGGACGGGCGAGGCCCATCCGCGTG
>JACDDJ010000763.1 GCA_013817065.1 Acidobacteriota bacterium | reverse complement strand
CTGCAGGCTCGCACTCTCAAGACGGGAATCAGGCCGAACAGGAGGCTGGTCACGACCGAGAGGGTCAGGGTGACGAGCAGCACCATCGCGTCGAGGCTGATCTCGTTGACCCGCGGCAGTGCGACAGGCGCCATCCGTCGCAAGAGACCGATGCCGAGCTGGGCGAGAAGGACGCCGAGCGCCCCGCCGGCCAGCCCCAGCATCAGGCTTTCCGACAGCAGCTCCACAGCAATGCGACTGCGACTGGCGCCGAGCGCCGCACGGATCGCCAGCTCCCGCTGACGGCCCTCGGCCCGTGCCAGCAGCAGATTCGCCACGTTGGCCCACGCCATGAGGAGCACGACGCCCACGGTGCCCAAGAGAATCCACAAGGGCCGACCCATGTCCCCGATCACGTCTT
The DNA here is from genome assembly GCA_013817065.1 of Acidobacteriota bacterium. Taxonomy (GTDB): domain Bacteria; phylum Acidobacteriota; class Vicinamibacteria; order Vicinamibacterales; family 2-12-FULL-66-21; genus JACDCA01. Next base: position 2,078 of record JACDDJ010000763.1, on the reverse strand, counting down.
CCGAGAGCGGGCGGACGTTCGATGCCAGGCCGACCTCCTGCCACATCTGTCGTGTCACCCCAGGCTGCAGGGGAAACTGCCCCACGATGAGCGGAATCATGCGGGCGATGTCATCGTTGGCCTGCGCGAGCGTCATCCCTGGCTTGAGCCGGGCCACGCCGCGGGGTCCGAACCCCGGGCCCGTCAAGGCGTCCGCGCGGTTGAGCCGCAACGGCAGCACGAGTTGCGGATCTGTATCCAGGAACGTGAACGAGGCCGGCAGTACGCCGATGATCTCGTAAGGTCTCGCGTTGATGACCAGCGATTGACCGACGACGTCCTTTGCGGCACCGAACGCGAGCTGCCAGTAACCGTGACTCATTACGACGCGGTCCGGGGCGCCCGGCACATCATCTTCCTGGCGAACGAGACGGCCGAGCTCGGGGTGGACGCCGAGCAGGGACAGCGTCCCATCGGTGACCCTCAGCGCCTTGACTTGTTCCGGCTCGCCGCTTCTATTGACGGACACGTCCTCGGCGTTCCACAGCCCGATATCCTCGAACACCCGGGCATTGTCGCGATAAGTGAAGTAGGTCGCGGGACTCTGCGGTCCTTTTCGGGCGCCGCCGAATCCTGGCGCCAGATGGTACAAAGCCACCAGCCGGTCCGGCTCGTGGAACGGCAGGGGTTTCAACAGCACACTGTAGACCACGCTGAAGATCGCTGTCGTCGCCCCGATCCCCAGCGCGAGCGTGATGACCGCAACAGCCGAGAACCCGGGCTGCTTCCAGAGGATGCGGGCTGCGTATCGCAGGTGCCGCACGACATCGGACAGGGCGCGTCCGGTGGGCGCTCCGGGTGTGATCGACGACGGCGCATGCGCTTGCCGCAATGACGCCAAGTACCTCGCCAGGACATCCCCGCCCCTGAATTGCGCGAGCGTCAGCTGCGTGGCCTCGTCGGGCGACGCACCTCCGGCGAGCAGCTCGCGCCATCGGTCCTCGAGGTGCTGCGAGAGTTCCTCGACGATCTCGCTCTCGCGAGTCGGCGAGAGCTGGAGAGATGACAATCGCGTGCGGACTTCTCGTGCCCAGTCAGGCATGCTCGCCTCCCGTCACTCGCCGAACGGCCTCCACGAACGCCGCCCAGGTCTTCTTTTGCTGCGCCAGCACGCGTCGGCCTTCAGCCGTCACTTGGTAGAGGCGGCGGCGGCGCTCGTCAGGTTTTTCGACCCACATGCCCTTGATCCATCCACGCTCCTCGAGGCGATAGAGCAAGGGATAGAGGGAATCGATGTGGAACGTGAGCACACCGCCAGACTGTGCCTGAATCAGCTTGCTGAGATCGTAGCCGTGCCGCGGCCTCGCCTCGAGCACGGACAGGATGAGCAGCTCCGCGGAACCGCGCTTCAGCTCGCGATCAAGCGCTCGTGTGTTAATGTCTGTCATAAACAGATATTATATGGACAGGCATCAACACGTCAACGCCATCGGCGTGGAACAGAAGGGTGGGATTCGGAAACAGCAGGCAGCGGTTCGGCTTCGTGGGGCTTGTCCACGTGGATCCAGCGATTACGCTACGGGAAGACTGACCCCCCCCTGCATACTTTTCATGCTTTCGGCGTGAGGAGGACGCGCCACGTGGTTGCGCCCGTCTGGGTGTTTGAACGCGACCGATCGCCACATGGGAATCACTAATGGGTGACGCCGTAGTGTTGCGCGACTGTCACGACGCTTCCCGCGGTTCAGGAGTGCGTGCGCGAAGACCTCCGACCGGCTCCCGTCCGTAGCGGCGGGCGCTCTGAAGCTTTGCCCGTAGTTCTCGGTCCGACCAGGGGGGCTCGCACCTGAGGTTCCACTCGCTCAAGACGACCAGAGCATCGTGGTCCTCCAGGGCAAACCCTCGCACGAGACGAGAGCAGACACGAAACGTGTCTGCATCGCCGTGGTGCCCCGCTACCGCCGGTGGTATCGCTGCCAAATAGCGCCGGGCTCGCTCGACGACGTTCCTCTCGGCGCCGCCTCGATGCGGCTTGTCCCGATTCGGCGCCGTTCCTTGAGTCGTAGGATGCGCAGCCGGAAAATCGGATGGCTTGAAGA
>JACDDJ010000762.1 GCA_013817065.1 Acidobacteriota bacterium | reverse complement strand
TCATTGCGCAGGTCTGCTCCCCGGCGACGTTCACCGGCCAGCGCTCAACGCGGTCCTCACCGGCCGTCCAGCGCAGCTTCCGATTCGCTCGCGCCCGGTTCTGCGAACGGTGTGCGGCCGCGTGGCCACGTTCCTCGGTGAGTGCGGCATTCAGCCGCTCGGCCAGATGACCGAAGTCAGCGCCTGACTTTCGGAGCGCCGCGTTCTCCTCGAGCAGTTGCCGTATCGTTTGGTAGCAGTGTTCCAGTGTGCTTGGCAGTTCCATTGGCCCGCTCGCCGCGATCGGGAGTGCACCGCGCTCGCTCCCCGGGGACCTTCATCCGGTCCCTAGACAATATGGAATGACCGGCTCTCCATCGTAACGTTGTAGTGCTTCACAGCACGCAACCACGGTGGCAGAGCCACCGACATCGCGGGTTAGCGCCGGCTGGCGCCAGAGCCGCATCGAAGGGAGCCGGTCATGAAGGACGTTACCACGTACGTTGGAATCGACGCGCACAAGAAGGATCTCTTTATCGCGATGCTGATCGGCCCTGGCAAGACGCCGGTGACGTGGACGGTCCCAAACGAACCGCAGGCGGTGCGCCGCTTGGTCCGGAAACTCGAGCGCGATGCGTCCGGTCCGGTGCAGGTCTGTTATGAAGCCGGGCCGTGCGGGTATGCGTTGCAGCGACAGATGACGACGGCGCGCGTGAGCTGTCAGGTGATCGCGCCGGCGCTGATTCCGCGCAAGCCGGGCGAGCGGATCAAGACCAATGCCCGGGATGCGCGGAAGTTGGCCGAGCTGCATCGGGCGGGCTTGCTGACGGAGGTGCGGCCGCCGACGCCGGAGGAGGAGGCCGTGCGGGATCTGTGCCGCGCCCGAGACGATGCCCGCGAGGATTTGCAACGGAGCCGGCATCGATTGGGAAAGCTGCTGCTACGGCGGGGCCTGCACTTCAGCGGTCGCAACTGGACGCGCGCGCATCGCGAGTGGATCCACAGCCTGACGTGGGCCCAGCCGGCCGAGCGCGTCGTGGTCGATGATTATCAACTGGCGATCGATCATCTCGAAGCGCGACTGATCGAGCTGGATGCCAGGCTGAGCGAGATCGCCCAGACGGATCCGTATCGCGAGCCGGTCGGCTGGTTGCGGTGCTTTCGTGGGATCGACACGTTGACCGCGATCCTGATCCTCGCCGAGTTGCATGACTTTCGGCGGTTCCCGTCGGCGCGCGCGTTGATGGCCTATCTGGGGCTCGTGCCCGGTGAGGACTCCACCGGCGACAAGCATCGGCGCGGGCGCATCACGCGCACCGGGAACACGCTGGTCCGCCGACTGCTGGTGGAAACCGCGTGGCACTATCAACATCGACCGAGCATCGGCATCGCGCTGGTGAAACGACGGAAAGGACAACCGGGCCGTGTGATTGCGATTGCGGATAAGGCACAGCAGCGACTCTGTCGTCGATTCCGACGTCTGACGGAACAACACAAGCCCGCGCCCAAAGTCGCCGTGGCGATCGCTCGCGAGCTCACCGGGTTCCTGTGGGCGGCCCTCCAACCCGCGGTGCCGGCGAATTAACCACGCGAGGGTGTCCACGACAGCGATCAGAGCCATGAACGAGATCCGATGCCGGCCGTCAGTGAACGGACCGCGAAGACGGCGGATGATCAGAGGCACGATTGTGAGGATCGGCGAGCTAGCAATGCGATACGGACGTCCGTCCCAACTCGCGACCCTAGACTGCACGTCCTCCCGACGAAGCACTGTCATGTGTGCTCTGCCGCGGGCGACCGCGGTAACCACCGAATATCAGCGTGACTCGTCGTCGAAGCGCCCTCGATTGTCCGTCGTCTTCGCGGCCCGCGCGCTGGCGCGTGCATCGCCAAGCGGAGGTCAGAAGAGGCGCACGGCCTCCAGGGCTTCGCGCCCTGCGGGCGGCGCCTGCGGCGCCCCTGGACCCCGCGCTCATCTTCTGACGGGAACGCGGTTATGCCGGCACGCTGACGCTTGCCGGCGGGCGTCACGTCTCCATCGCAGGATGGGGGCTTGACAGAGGGTCATTCCATATCAGCTAGCAGGTCGCCGGCGCTGACGGCGGCGCCGTCGTGGGTCAGGTGGCCGTACAGCGTCGTCATGCCGTCCGATCACGCGCCATGGCGATCAGGCTGCCGTCATGTAGTCCGTTCCATTCGGGATCGGCGCCCGCGTCGAGCCGGAGCTGGACCGCCTCCACGTGCCCCTCCCGTACGGCGAAATGGATCGCCGGACGCACTTCCATTCGCCGAACGCTGCAATGTTTCCATCTGGCGTGCGCCTTCGGCCCGCGAGGGAGCACGCGCGACGCCATCGGAGCGTGACTCGTCGAGCGGCAACGCCACTCTGTCGTCACCTATGCTACTGTGCCCGCGGTGCTCACCGCGGCCCGCTTTCTGATCTGTTCGCTGTCGGCCCGGCGCGTCGTGCACCAACAGCCTCCGCGCGGGCTCATGGAAGG
>JACDDJ010000761.1 GCA_013817065.1 Acidobacteriota bacterium | reverse complement strand
GGCCGGTACCGGCGACGGGGCTGACTCGGTCATATTCGTCGCCCCTACGGGCGGCAGCACGCCGGTGACTTCCAGCTCGCTGAGTACTTCCTGCACGAGCGGGAGATCCACCGCGCGGCGTTCCTCCGCGTAGCCAAACACGAGCGCCGCATCGCAGATCACGTTAACGATGCGCGGGACGCCGCGGCTGCGGCCGTGAATGGAATCGGTGACGTCGCGCGGGAACTCGACCGGTGCGCCGGTCGCCGCGCGTCGCAGCCGGTGATTGATGTATTTGGCGGTCTCGTCCGCATCGAGCGGCATCAGGTGGTAGCTCACCGTGATCCGCTGGCGCAGCTGCTCGAGTTCTGGTGCGTTCAGCTTCTCGCGCAGGTTCGGCTGACCGACGAGCACGATCTGGAGAAGCTTCGACTTCTCGGTCTCGAGGTTCGACAGCATGCGCAGCTCTTCGAGCGCGGCGAGACTGAGGTTCTGGGCTTCGTCGATGACCAACAGGACCATCCTCCCGGCGAGCCGCTGGTCGACGAGGTATTGCGCCAGGTCGCGAAGAATCAGCGGCTTGCTCTTGCCGGACGGATCCAGGCCGAAGTCGATCATGATCGTCTCGAGCAGCTCGCGCGGCTCGAGCATCGTGTTGACGATGCGGCCGACGCTGGTCTGGCTGTCGAGCCCCCGCAGCAGTGTCTGCAGCAGCGTCGTCTTGCCCGACCCGATCTCCCCCGTGATCACGACGAACCCGGCGTGGCTTTCGAGCCCGTAGCGCAGGTAGTCGAGCGCTTCGCGGTGAACGCGGCTCGGGTACAGGTAATCAGGGTCAGGGCTCAGAGCGAAGGGCCGCTCCCTCAGTTCGTAGAACCGTTCGTACATTTAACTGCCTCCGGCCTCGACCCGACCGCGCCAGGCGCCCAGCTTGCGCTGTGCGATGGCGAGGATCGCGGCTGCCAGCCGATCAGGGTGATGGCGAATCTTGCCTGCAGGGTGTTCCGACGCGAGCGGCACGCCGATCGGACGGATGCCGAGACGCTCCAGCGCAGCGAGTTCGAAGCTGCCGGTCACGACCGGGCGCGCGCCACCCGCGGCGTATTGCTCCTCGACGGCGGACGGCACCGCGCTCGTGTTGTAGATGACGCAGTCGAACAGCTGGGCCTCGAGATGCCGCTCGAGCGCGAGGATCTCGTCGAGCGCGCTGTAGTCGTCAGTCTCGCCAGGCTCGGTCATCAGATTGGCGACGAAAATCCGGGTCGCCTGCGTCTTGTGCAGCGCGTCGCGCAGCTCGGGCACGAGCAGCGGCGGCAAAATACTGGTGTAGAGGCTGCCCGGACCGGCGACGATGACGTCCGCTTTGAGGATCGCTTCGTAGCTGCCCGGAAGCACAGACGGCCGTTCCGGCAGCATCGACAGCTGCCGGATCCGGCCGCCGCCACTGGAGATCGCCGTCTCACCACTCACAATCCGGCCGTCGTCGAACTCCGCGACGAGCGTGACCATCTCGCGCGTGGCCGGCAGGACGGTGCCCCGTGCGCCGACGACCCGCGCGGCGATCTCGACTGCCTTGGCAAAGTCGTGGGTTACGTCGGCAAGCGCGGTGAGGACGAGGTTGCCGATCGGGTGGCCGTCGAGCCCGTCGCCGCCGTCGAAGCGATATTGAAAGATGTCGGCAATCAGCGCGTGGTTGTCTGAGAGCGCGGCCAGGCAGTTGCGGATATCCCCGGGGGGAACGACGTTGAACTGCGCCCGCAGCCGGCCGGAACTCCCGCCGTCATCCGAAGTCGCGACGATTGCGACGAGACGATCGCGTGACGGGGTGCCTTCGGACTGCTCAGGGCCGTACAGCAGCGGACGAAGCCCACGCAGCACATTCGGCAGGCCTGTGCCGCCACCGATAGCGACAATCCGAGGCGTGGCGCCGCGCTGTCGAGAGCCCAGCTGGCGGTGCGGACCGGAAACGGATCGATGGGCGGGGAACATGACGCCTCACCGCAGTCCGGATGCAAGGCGCGACGAAGTCGCGGCGCCGAGGGGTTCGTAGGAGCCGCGCTCGATCGCGGGCAGGACCTCGTTCACCGCGCGGTGATAGTCCTCGGGGAAGTCGATTTCGATCCACGGCAGTCCGCGCGTGCCGACAGTGAACAGGTCGTTCGTCTGCGCGAACGCCGCGAACGCCTTCGGCGCCCAGTCCCTGGTGCCGCCCGCGGCGATGAGCCGGTCCATGATCTGGACGAGCGCGGTGGCGCCGGTGGCGCCGAACTTCACGATCCCGAGGTTCTCGCCGTCCGCCTGCGCCGGGTCCATGTCCTTTGACATGTCGACGACGCGGCCACCGCGGAGCTTGACCTTCATCTCTTCGTCGCCATAAGGCGCGCCTGCGCATTCGCGATGCTCGAGAAGCAGTGCATCCTCGTGCTGCGACCTCAGCAGGTCGTCGAGCAGCACGGGTTGGAAGAGAACGTCACAATTTAGGACCACGAACCCCTCATAAAGCAG
>JACDDJ010000760.1 GCA_013817065.1 Acidobacteriota bacterium | reverse complement strand
GCACTTCGCCGCCGGACTGATGCTGCAGGCGATCCAGATCTATCGAGAGAGCTTTCGGGCGTCGGTCTTCGGTTCCACGCCGTACTTGATCCTCGGCGTCAACATCATCGCTGCCGAGACGGACGATCAGGCGCGCTTGCTGGCGACGTCCGGACGCGAGTCGTTTGCCAACCTCAGACGCGGCATGCCGACGCCGCTGCCGCCCCCGAACCCGGCATTCGAGCGCGAGGTCCTGCCGTTCGGAGCGATTCCGCTCGAGGAGGTGCAATCGGTGTCGTTCGTCGGTTCACCGGTCACGGTGAAGGAAGGCCTCGACCGGTTCGTTGAGCGAACGCAACCGGACGAAGTAATGGTGGTGGCGCACATCTACGATCAGGCAGCGCGCCTGCGCTCGTACGCGATCGCCGCAACGCTGTAAAGAAGAAGACTTCGGCCTGAAGGCCGGTGGACGATTGACTGCCGGCTACTGCTTCTTCTTCCGCATCGTCAATTCGCGTCCGCCGTCGGCGAACTCCACGTCGTCCATCAACCCGTTGATCAGGAAGATGCCGCGTCCGCTTGGCTTGAGGACGTTTTCGGGTGCGAGGGGATCCGCTACCGTGAGGGGATTGAAGCCCGGGCCGGGATCGCGAACCGTGATCACCACCTCGCCAGCGGCATCAATGTTTACGGTGCACTGCAGCTGTTTGGTGGCATCGCCGCTGCAGCCATGACGGATCGCGTTCGCGACGGCTTCCTGCAGAGCGAGTTCGACTGCCATGACCTGGTCCTCGGGCCACTGCTTTTGCGTGAGCACGCTCGTGACGCCGTCGGTGATGCGCGGGATGGCGGCTGGATCAGCCGGGATCGTCATCGAGAACTGGCAGGTGGAGCAGAGCGGCATCATCGCGGTGAGCTTCTGAACATTCTCGTGCGAGAGCTTCAGCTCCGCGATCCGCCGTCGTAAGTCGAGCTGCGCCTCGACCTGACGACGGAGAGCGTCGAGTGCCTGCATCTGGTCGGGGGTTAGCGTCCGCGGACGGCGGTCGATGACACAGAGCGTCCCGACGGCGTGCCCCTCCCGGGACATCAACGGCGCGCCGGCATAAAAGCGAACGTGCGGTTCGCCGGTAACCTGCGGGTTGTCACGGAACGTGGCGTCCTTCGCGGCGTCCCGGACCACGAAGATCCCGTCGTTCGCGATCGCGTGCGAGCAAAAAGCGACCGAGCGGGGCGTTTCGGAGACGGGAATGCCGACCCGCGCCTTGAACCACTGCCGGTCGGTGTCGACGAACGTGATCGCCGCCATCGGCGTCTCACAGATGTGACTCGCCAGCAGCGTCAGGTCGTCGAAGGACGGCTCGGCATCGGTATCGAGGATCTGCATGGTGCGTAACGCCGTCAGGCGATCCGCTTCCTCCTGACGACGATCGGCGGCGCGCTCCTCGGCGCCGGAGCTCACGAGCGGGCACCGTCGTCGAAGCTGGCAACGGCATCGGCCTCGGAGTCGAACTTGCGGAATACGTTGACGAGTTTACTGATCTCGAGCAGGTGCATGCTGCGCGATGTCACATGCAGGAGCCGCACGTCGCCGCCTTTGCGGCGGAAGCTCACGAATTTCGCGATCAGGACGCCGATGCCGCAGCTGTCGATGTAACTGACCTCACCGAGGTTGAGGACGATCTTGAACCGTCCCTCCTCGATCAGGCGGTTGAGGCAATCGCGCAGGACGCTGTCGCCTTCCTCCAAAATGAGCCGGCCCGTCAGATCAAGGACGGTCACGTCCCCAAGGCGCCGTTCAGTCAGAGTCATGCTCGGATTATAGGGCACGGACGAGGCGCAGTATGATGCTGTGTGGACATCACATCTCTGGAACAAAAAGCCATCGATTTCGCCCGCCGCGGCGATTTCGGCGCTGACGCGCGGCAAACCAACCAGGAACTGACCGAGCTCGCGCCCACGAACCAGGGTGCCTGGACGCGGCTGGCCCGGTGCTGCATCGAGCTCGGCTTGCTGGACGACGCGAACGCCGCGCTCGAGAAGGTGCTGGAGATGAATCCGCAGAACACGATCGCGCGGAGTCTCCTGCAGGAAGCCATTCGCCGCGAGGTCCGACTGGCCCCGCCCGAACCGGAAGTGAAGCGCACCCGCGCGACAAAGGCGGCGAAACCAAAGAAGGCTGCACCCGGGACCGCGCGTGCCGGCTTCGGGCGAGCCCAGTTCGCGGCACTTGGCCAGCTCGCGCCCGCCTCCGCGCTCGACTCACTCGGGCCGGTCGTCGAGGCGTTGCTGATGGCGGTCAACGAACGGCCGTTCGCCGCCAAGGTCGTCGAGGCGCGCAACCGCGCCGGGCAGTCCGGCACGAAACTGTTCCGGCGCAACAGCTTCTACGCGGGAGGTGAGGGCCACCTCTACGCCTTCCACCATGGTGGCCGGTGGGAGCCGCAGATCAACGTTGGTTTTTTCGCCGCTCCACAGTGGGGCCGCGCCGCGATTCGCGCCGGC
>JACDDJ010000152.1 GCA_013817065.1 Acidobacteriota bacterium | reverse complement strand
GAACCGTCAGCAGGCGCAGGCGAATGAGTCGAACAACGTTCCAGCAGCCGGGACGCCGCCAGCAAGTGCGCCGGCGGCGGGTCCGTCCGAAGTCCGGCAGCCGGAGTCGCCGGCACCTGCTGTCGCGGAACGGCCGGCGGGTAGCCTGGACACCGGTGTCGACCCCAGGCCCGCCGCGCCCAGGCCGGCAGGCGGGGCCGGGACGAACGCCGGTGCTGCGCGAGTCGGACGCAGACCGGGTGAATCGGTGGACGCGTGGCGCAGCCGCGGCGCTGCCCTGCAGATGCGATACGAGTACTCGACGGCCGCCTTGACGCGCGGTGACTTTGCCGCGGCCGCGGGAGGCTTCGAGGCAATCCTCATCGAGGAACCGGGCTTTCTGGATTCGGCCGGCCTTCTGGTCCAGGCGCAGTCGGGACTGCGCTCGAGCGCGCGGCGTCTCTATCTCGCCGGGCAGAAGCTGGAGGAGGCCGGTGACTGGGTCGGTGCGCTGCAAAAGTACGAACAGGCGCGGCAGATTTTCTCCGGCGTCGACGGCCTGGCGGTCAGCCTCAAGCAGGTGCGCGGCAAGCTGCACACGGCTGGCACGGCCGCGTTCGACGAAGGCCGTCAGCACGAAGCCGCCGGCCGGCGCGACGAGGCGCTCAAGGCCTACGACAAGGCGATCCAGTGGCTGCCGCCGGATGATCCGAATCGACAGGCGGCCCGCACCAGAGTGGAGCAGCTGAAAAGAACGATTGAGGAATACGCACGTGGCCAGCAGTAACCCGGAGAAGATCGGTCGCTACCAGATTCTTGAACGCGTCGGGAAGGGCGGCATGGGCGTCCTCTACCGCGGCGTCGACCCGGTCCTCGACCGCGAGGTCGCCATCAAGGTCATGCTCGTCGACTTCTCGGAGGATACCGAGCAGATGCGCCCGAGGTTTTACCGGGAGGCGCAGGCCGCTGCCAAGCTTCAGCACTCGAACATCGTCACCATTTTCGAATTCGCCGAGGACAACAACACTCCGTACATCGTGATGGAGTTTCTTGCCGGCACGCCGCTCGATGCGCGGATGGCGTCGCCGATCCCATTGAGCCTCGATGACAAGGTGAACGTTGTCGCGCAGCTCTGCAGCGCCCTGCACTATGCGCACCTGCAGGGCGTGGTGCACCGGGACATCAAGCCGGCCAATCTCTTCATTCTGCCGGACGGGACGGTCAAGCTCCTCGACTTCGGCGTGGCCAAGCTCATGACGTCGACGCTGACGCGACAGGGTGACGTGCTCGGCAGCGTCTCGTACATGTCGCCGGAGCAGGTGAGCGGGAGCGAATCGATCGACGGACGCTCGGACATCTTCGCCGTCGGCGTGATGCTGTACGAGATGCTCGCCGGCCGGAAGCCGTTCAAGGGCGAGACGCCTACCGCCACCATCGTCCAGATCCTGCGCGAAGATCCGCCGGCGCTCGACAAGCTGGTTCCGGGCATCCCCCCGAGGCTGGTCGCCGCAGTCAAGCGAGCGCTCGCCAAGGAACCTGGCGACCGCTTTCCTGCCGCCGGTGAATTCGGAAGAGAGCTGCAGATCATCCGGCGCTCCATACAGGCGGCCGCAAGCGATGCGCACGGCCTCGACGAGACGCGGTTCGCGAGCAGCTCCGAGATGGCGGCGTTGCACCAGCAGCTCGAGCAGGATGCAGCAGCGAAGTCGGCGTCCACGACGTCCACCGCGCCGCAACGCAAGTGGGCCGTTCCGGTGATCGCCGCCGCCGTCCTGTTGGTTGGCGTCGCGGCGCTGACCCTCAAGATGGGCGGCACGCCTGCCGACGGCGCGACGGCTGCGACGAGCGTCGCGGCGAGTGGGGGAGCCGCTGCCGGCAGCGCCGCGGCGGCGTCGACCGATCCCGTGATCCGCATCGAGTCGACCCCTCCTGGAGCGGAACTCGTTCTGAACGGACAGCCCACCGGCGAGGTGACGCCAGCGCCGGTCACGTTCACGGGGCCCGGCCCGCATACCCTGCGACTGTCGAGACGTGGCTTCGTGAGCCAGGAGGTCAGCCTCACGGCAGCGGACCTGAAAGCGCCGAGCCTCCGCTACACCCTGGCTGCCGCGGAAGTTCCCAAGATGCCGGTGACCATCACCAGTGCTTACCCGGTGGCCGTGATGGTCGGCCGGGAGACGCTCGCCAGTTCCGGTGTGTCGCATTCGCTGTCGGTGCCGTCCGGCACGCGCCTGCGCATCGTGTCGGGGGAATACCTGCTCGACGCCGCCGTCGTGGTGTCGGGCCGGGCCGTGGCGTATACGTCGCCGCCGCTCGGCAAGTTGACGGTGCTGACGAAGTTCGAAACATGCAAGGTCGAGATCGGGGACCGCATGCTTGGCTTCCCGCCGATCACGCGCATGCCGATCGTTGCCGGTCAGTACCGCATCGACATCGTGTGCGACAGCGGGAACAATCCGCCGGGTGTGTTCGTGACCGTCGGCGCAAACGACACCGCTACCGCGAGGATCCAGTGACGTTGATCGGCCTGAAACACGCGACCCTGTCGCTCGGCGTGCTGCTCCTCTCCTCCAGCGCGTACACGGCGAGTGCGCAAGGGCAGGCGAGTGATGACCTCGCCCGCCGCCAGTACGAGAGCGGCCGGACGTTCGTCCAGAACGGCCGATTCGCCGAGGCGTTGAAGGACTTCCAGTCGGTCGTGGATTCCTTCCCGCAGAGCAGCTATGCGGATGACGCGTTGCTCGACGTCGCGACCTACCAGCTGGAAGCGGCCCGGGACTACACCCTGGCGCAGGGCGCTGTCGACCGGCTGTTGAAGGACTATCCTGCGTCTGATTCGGCGCCGATGGCCTACGTCCTTACCGGACGTCTGACCGTGGCGCAGAGCCGCACGCCGGCGTCGGTCGATACCGCGCTCGCAAGCTTCGAGCGAGTCCCGCGTCTGTTCCCGAGTTCGCCGGCGGTTGCCGCCGCCAGGTTTTACACGGGCGAGACGCTCAGGCAGATCAACCGGACGGCCGATGCGCTGCCGCACTTCCGCGGTGTCATCGTCGACTACCCGCGGACGGTCTGGGCGGCACGAGCCGAGTTGGCGCTGGCGCCCGACATGATTGCGTCCGGTCGCGCGACGCAGGCCTTCGGCGCACTGCAGAGAATCCGCGAATGGTTCCCCGATGGGCCCGAAGCGACCACGGCGTTGAATTTCAACACGATTCTCTACCGGCTCTACCTCCGCAAGCCGGTGTCCCACTCCTTCAGCGGCCGTTTCATCGGGATCGAAAAAGACCGTTTCAGAGACGTCACCGGCATTTTCATCGAACCCTCCGGACGCGTGCTGCTCGGTCACAAACAGGGCGTCACGGTCTTCGATGCGACCGGCGCCGTGGTGCGGACGGTGGCGTCGCCGGAACCGTCTGCGTTCTACGTTGATGGTGAGCGGATCGTGGTGATCCGCGACGGCATACTTCTCCCTGAGAAAGCGGCGCCGATCGCCGTCAGCCTCACTTCGGGAACCTCGCCTCGACAACTGGAAGACATACCGGCAGTAATTACTCTCGCGGCCGGTGATCGCCTCGCGATCGACCGTAAGGGCAAGGCGGTCATCCGGCTGTCGGCTGCGGGCAAGTACCTCTCGAATTTCGCCGCGGTCAACGCGGAGCGCCTGGTCCGCAATGAGTTCGACGAAGTCGCCATGATCGATCGTGACTCGAAGGGGATCGTCATCGCAGACCGCGACGGCAAGATCATCAACAGGATCGCAGCCAAGGGCACGGGCTACCAGTTCGATGATCCAAAGGATCTCGCGTTCGATGGCCTCGGGCATCTCTATGTCCTCGACAGCCGGAAGGCGGCCATCCACGTGTTCAGTCCGGGACCGAAGAGCGTGTTGCTTGGCAGCATCGTGTCGGCCGGCCGGGAACCGGGCGCGCTCCAGAAGCCGAAAGCCCTGGCGATTGACCCGGCCGGGCGGTTGTACGTGTTCGATGAGAGTTCACAGCGAATCCAGGTATACCAATGACCCCCGATTTCAGAGTGACGCGTCGTCGCGCCGGCCGACGGCGAGTGCTGGTCGTGGCGGCCGCGCTCCTGCTGGCGCTGCCGTCCATAAAGATCGTTGCGCAGCAGACGACGCCCGAGATCCTGTTTCAGGAAGCGCGCCGGCTGTTCGACGCCCTTGATTACGAGCGCTCAGTCGTCGCGCTCGATCAGGCGATCACGGCGCTGCAGGCCGCGCCTGTGACGGACTCGATGAGAAACGAACGGCTGGCGGCGTCTTACGAGATGCGCGCGCGCTCGAAGTTCGGCCTCGGTGACCAGGACGGCGCGAGGGCGGACTTTGAACTCCTGCTGAAACTCGCGCCCCATCACGCGCTGTCCGGTCAGGTCTCACCGCGAGTCGTCGCGCTGTATGAAGAAACAGCCCGCGACGCCGTCACGACGTTGGCCGTGGCGGTGACGCCCGCGACCGCAACCGTGCAGGTCGACGGCGTGGCGATCCCAGGCCCCGGGATCGTCCGGGTCGCGATCGGCGATCACGTGGTGTCGGCGACGCAGTCGGGGTATTCACCCGCGACCCAGAACATCACCGCCGTTACGGGGGCCGCCTCGGAAGTCACGCTGACGTTGGAGCGAGTGTCATCAGTCATCCGGGTCACCACGACCCCGTCGGACGTGGAGGTAAGGGTCGACGGCGCGGTTGCGGGCAAGACGATTCCGGCGACCCCGTCCGCATCAGACGCGCTGGCCGGTATCTCGGCGCCGTTTGTCATCGCCGATGTCGCGACTGGCGCCCGAACGGTCACCCTCAGCCGTCCCTGCTTTGTTCCCGTCACGCAGAAAGTGGACGTGGACAGGCCGAACGACTACACCGTTGGTCCCCTGACGCTGCACTCTGCAACCGCAAAGATTGCTATCACGGCAAACGAGCCGGGTGCCCAGGTGTTCGTGGACGGCAAGGACCGCGGCGGCGCGCCCGTCACCGTCCCGGATCTGTGCGAGGGCGAACATCTCGTCGAGTTGCGCAGCAGGTTCGGCAGCTTTTCGCGACGGGTTCCGCTGCGCGCCGGCAGCGACGTCTCCGTCGACGCCACCCTGAAGCCTGCATTTGCGCTGGTGTCGACGAGTGCCGGCACTGCCGGTCCCTCGCAGCAGGATATTCGCTTGATCGTCGAACGCGCCTTTGCCGCGTCGCAGACGGTCACCTTAATCGCGCCCCAGACCGAGGATGCCGACAAGGCGTTGAAGGCCAGTCAGCTGTCGGCCGACTGGCTCGCCACCGACGCCAGCGGCCGTCCTGTCGGTGCGTCGGCGCAGATTTCCGGTCCGCTGCGCAGGGATGCGTCGCTCGAGCTCGCGGCGGCGTTCCGAACCCAGGGTGTCGGCTCGGTCACGATGGTGGGGCCGTCCAAAGTGGTCCTCGCGCTGCTCGCTGCAGGCAGCTCGACCCCTGACGTCATCGAAGTCGCCCTCGACAATCCCGCCTCGATCGCGGCCGCGGTAGCGAGGCTCGACGCTTCGCTGAGTGTGTCTCGACCGGCGCTTGGCGTTCAGCTCGTGGACGTCGCCGATGTGGGCGTTGTCGTCACCGCTGTCGACCCGGCGGCTGGCGCCGGCGTGCAGGTCGGAGACATTGTCAGGCAGGCCGGCGGGAAGCCGGTGACGGCTGCTGCCGCCATCCTCGATCTGGTCGCGGCTCGCAACCCTGGTGACGTGCTTGCTCTGGATCTCGCCGGCCCGGCCGGCGCCGCAAAGAAGGCCGACCTTCAGGTCCGACCAGTTCCGCGACTGATCGGCCTCTCGGAGAATGGTCTGCTTGCCAATCGAATCCTCCTCGATCTTCGCCCCCGGCTGGCGGCGGCTACCGATCCCTATCAGCAGTCGGTGATCCGCTTGAACATGGCGGTGGCGATGGCCCGCGTCCAGGATTGGGCCGGCGCCCTCGAGGAGCTGCAGCGCGTCACGCTGCCGGAGCAGACCGGCGTTGGCAACGGCACGGTGCAATATCTCGTCGGGCTGGCGGCCGAGAGCCTCGGCAACCGCGCCACCGCCGAGACCGCGTTCAAGGCTGCGGCGGCGTCCGACTCTCAACTGACCGAAACCGGTCCGGCGGTCAAGGAACTCGCGGAGGCCAGGCTCGCGCAGATGCAGCGCGCGCCGCGCTGAGTCAGATGGACGCGCCCGGCGAGGCCGGCGCGCCGAGATAGCGGAAGGCGAGGACGGTGATGTCATCCTCCTGGGGCTGCCCGCCGGCAAACCGGTTCACACCGTCGACGATCGCATCGACAAGCACTCCGACCGGTTCTGTCGCGGCGGCCGTGAAGCTGGCCGCGAGCCGCGCATCGGAGTAGAGCTCGCTGCGCCCGTTGATCGCTTCGGTCACGCCGTCGGTGAAGAGCAGCAGGACGTCGCCGCGACCGAGCGTCAGCCTCGCCTCGGTGTAGGGCGCGCCCTCGATGATTCCCAGAGCAACGCCGCTGCCGGCGCCGTCGAGAGCAGCCGAGGCGGTCTCGAGCGTGGCCACGCTGTGCTCGCCTTTCACATGCAGGGGGGCGGGATGTCCGGCGTTCGCGTAGGTGAGCTCTCCTGACGCGAGATCGAGCCGTCCGACGACCGCGGTCACGAAGAATTGCTGTTCGTTGTCGCGGGCGAGCTCGTTGTTCATGCGCTCGACTACGGCGCCCACCGACAGCGCGTCCTGCGCCACGGCCCGGAACAGCGTTCGCGTCACTGCCATGAAGAGTGCCGCACTGACACCCTTGCCGGCCGCGTCGGCAACGATGAACCAGAGCATCCGGTCGACCAGCAGGAAGTCATACAGATCACCGCCCACGGCCCGCGCCGGGATCAGGGCGGCGCCCATCTCGATCTCTCGACGCTCGGGGAACTGCCGCGGGAGCATCGCCATCTGGATGTCGTGAGCGAGCGCCAGTTCGTGATCCTGGACGCGGCGCTCGGCGGCCTGCTCGGCGAGCGCGACGTTGCGGATGCGCAGTGCGGCGGCTGCCGCGAGTGACACGAGCAGTTCCATGTCCTCCTCACCGAAGCGCCGGACGTGAGCGCGGGAGTAGACCGCGACCATCCCGACACAGCCTTCGGGATCGCTGATCGGCGCCGCCAGGATGCTGCGGATGCCGGCGCCGATGATGCTGTCGGATCCCGAGAAGCGATCGTCCATCGCCAGGTCGGAGACCAGCGCCGCGGTGCCCTTGTCGACCACTTCGCTGATCAGCCGTCGCGACACCAGCAGCTCGCCCGACGCACCCGGCAGCCGCCGGCTCGCCACGGTTACGAGGCTGCCGTCCTTCTGCCGCAGGAGGATCACGCCTTCTTCCGGATGGAGCGCCGCAAACAGCCGTTCGAGCAGCAGCGCGAGAAGCGCGTCGAGCGCAATCGGCCCGGCGATCGCCCGATGAAAGTCGTTCAGGGCTTTGAGCCGCGCCGCGACCCGGCCGGGGGTGCCACCAGCCGGATCGAGATCCTCCCCCTGCATGTCGGTGACGCGACGGAAGATCGACGAGCCGAGGTCAAGACCTGCCAGCCGCTCGGAGGTATCGGCCTGGTCGCGCACGTAGACGCGGGTGCCGCCCATGAGGATCACGTCGCCTTCGCGAACCACATGTCTTCCGTCGATTCGCGTACCGTTCACGTAGGTGCCGTTGCGCGCACCGAGATCTTCAACGAACCAGCCCTGGTCGTCCCCGACGACCCTGGCGTGATGTCGAGACATCGCGTGGTCGCTGATGACAACGTCGGAGTCGGATCCGCGGCCGAAGGTCAGGAGTCCACTCGCACACTCCCGTTCGGATGCCGCTCCTTCGGGCGGCTGGATCCTGAGCCGGATCGGAGTCACGCGGCGGTACCCATCCTGGCGATCGCGGCCTGACGAGACCCTTCCACCTGGAAGAGCGCCATGAACCCGGCCAGTCTAAACACCTGCGCGACCGGCTCCGTCATGCCGCACAGGATCAATCGGCCGTGCAGATCCCGCATCCTCTTAGACAGCATCAGGAACACGCGCAAGCCGGCGCTGCTGATGTACTCGACGCTCGAGAAGTCGATGATCAGGCGGCGTGCTCCTTCATCCACCGTCCGCCGCAGTGCCTCCTCGAGCGCTCCACTTGTCGTCGTATCGATGCGTCCCGAAGGCGCGATCACCATCGCGCCCTCCTGGTCTGTCTGTTGGATGTTCATCGAGTCCCGTGGTGCGTCGCCGCTGCCGGCCTGAGCCCTTTGCGTATGGTGAGGATGTTACGATCTGTCCGCTCGTAGCGGACCTCGTCCATCAGTGACTTGATGAGCGTAATGCCAAGGCCGCCCGGTTGTCGCGACTCGAGCGGCAGGCTGGTGTCGGGTTCAGGGTGGAGCAGGAGGTTGAAGGCCGGGCCGTTGTCGGCGACGGTGACCTCCACGGCGTCAGATTCGGCGCGGAACCAGACGTCCATGGCCGGTTGGGACCCGGCGGCGGCAGCGCGGCCGTGGCTGACGATATTTGCCACGATCTCGTCCAGCACCACCCGCAGGCGCCACGCAACCTCATCTGGGATCTGTTCCGCATTGCAAAAGGCGTCCAGCGCCTCGACCACCTGGGCGGTGGCGGCCCGTTGATGCTCAATCTGCGCGTGGCGTCCGGCGAACTGCCGATCCATGGTCGTTGGGCCTCATCATACTCGCCCCCCCCCGGGACCGTTGTGCTATAAGTCACCAACTTTCCGGGGACCATCGTGTATTTACAAATGGGCGAACAAGACGAGGACGGGCTGGTTGGCCGGTGCCTTGCCGGCGACAGCGCGGCGTTTGAG
>JACDDJ010000759.1 GCA_013817065.1 Acidobacteriota bacterium | reverse complement strand
GTACAAGGGGGGCCCGATCAACGGCGACGTGGTCCGCGAGGCCGACCTCCAGCGCGAGAAGATGAAGGTCGACATCTCGGCATTGCTCGGCGGCGACATCTATGCCGCTCTGCGGCAGCGCAGCGCCGACGCGACAGCGCGCTTCTCGAAGGAGCGCGACGAGAAGCGGGCGCTCGACGAACGCCGCCGCTGCCTGACCAAGCTCCAGCAGGATCTCGGGATTCCGCCCGAAGTTCTGGCTGCGCTGCCCTCGCTCGACGACATTCACGCGAAGACGGCGAAGGCGCTCGCCGCCGCGGAAGGAAAGGACCCGTCGTGATCGTTCCGTTCGCGAGGCGGATGCTGACCGAGACGGATCCACGCCTGCTCTGGACGTTCACGTGGAACTTCGGAGTCAAAGGCGTTCGCTCGGTGCAGAAGTTCAAGAAGCGGCTGGCGAAGGGGGAACACTTCCCGCCGTTTCTGTACATCTCGGTCATCAACAGCTGCAACCTGCGCTGCCAGGGGTGCTGGGTGAAAGTCGATGGTCCGCAGCACTACATCGACGCCGACCGCATGGACCGCCTGATCACGGCGGCCAAGAAGCGCGGCAACAGCTTCTTCGGGATCCTCGGCGGCGAGCCGTTCATGCATCCGCAACTGCTCGAGATCCTCGGGCGGCATCGAGACTGCTATTTCCAGATTTTCACCAACGGGCAGTTGATCACCGACGAGATCGCGCGCGAGCTGCGGCGCCTCCGCAATGCGACGCCACTGATCAGCATCGAGGGCACGCTCGAGGTCAGTGACGCTCGCCGCGGACGCAAGGACGTCCTGAAGAAAACGCTCGCCGGCCTCGAAAACTGTGTACGGAACAAGTTGATCGTCGGCGTGGCGACGAGCGTCTGCCAGTCGAACTTCGATGAGCTGGTCAATGAGGCGTGGTTGCACCACCTGATTGGCAAGGGCGTGCACTACGTCTGGTATCACACCTACCGGCCGGTCGGTGAGCACGCGGCGCCGGAGCTGGCGCTCACGCCCGAGCAGGTCGTGCACGTGCGGCGATTCGTCGTGCGGATGCGTGGACGGCTCCCGATCGCCATGGTGGATGCCTACTGGGACGACAAGGGACAGGCGCTCTGCCCGATGGCGACCGGCATCAGCCACCACATCAACCCGTGGGGCGACATCGAGCCGTGCCCGATCATCCAGTTCGCCACCGACACCATCGACGATGAGCGCGACCTGTTCGACGTCTTGAATGGATCGGCGTTCATCAAGGACTTCCGCGAGACGGCGGCGGCGGCAACTCGCGGCTGCATCGTTCTCGAGCGGCCTGACCTCGTCCGCGACCTGGTGGCGCGGCACGGTGCACGCGACACCACGCACCGGTCGCCCGGTGCCGGCATGCGCGAGATCGAGGCGATGCGGCCGCGAACGAGCCAGCACAATCCGGGCCGCGAAGTGCCCGAGGAACACTGGGCGTATCGCTTCGCGAAGAAACATTGGTTCTTCGGCTTTGGAGCCTACACATAGATGGAACCCCAGGTGCGCGTTACGTTGCCCCGCATCCTTCCGGTGCAGTCGGACCGGCCGCCGCAGGCGAACATTCCGCAGACGCTCGCCGAACGCGAGCAGCTGCGCGCGCTCACCCGCGCCTATGTCGCCGAGGTCCAGCCAGTCCCGCCGATGCCCGCCGATCCACTGCGCGAGCATGCCGACCGCATGTTGACCGCGGCCGGCGTTCCGCTCGCCTACCGGGAGTACGCGGCGGTGCTGCTGAGCAACGAGATGTGGCGCGACGCATTGGCCGGAATCCCCTACGAGCGCCGGCTGCTGCTGATGCCCAAGTGTCTGCGCGTCGAGGCGAAGTGCCCGGCGCCGTTCGACGAGTTCGGGCTGCTCTGCAAGAAATGCGGCCTCTGCTCCATCCAGGATCTGCAGGAGGAGGCCGAGCGCCTCGGTTACGCCGTGCTCGTCGCCGAGGGATCGGCGATCGTGATGTCGATCATCGAGACGGGCAAGATCGAAGCGATTGTCGGCGTGAGTTGTCTCTCGGTGCTCGAACGCGCATTCCCCTACATGGAAGCGGCCGCCGTTCCCGGCGTCGCGATCCCGCTGCTCCAGGACGACTGCATCGACACGGCCGTCGACACCGACTGGGTCTGGGACGTCATCCATCTCACCAGTGACGACCGCACATATCGCATGGATCTCGAGTCGATCCGGCGGGAGGTGGACACGTGGTTCCTGCCGCAGGAGCTCGACGGGTCCCTCGGCCCGGCAGGGTCGGACACCGAGCGCATCGCGCGCGAGTGGCTGTCGCGTGCCGGAAAGCGCTGGCGGCCATTCCTGACCGTCTGCGCGTGGCGCGCGTTGACCGGCGATCCGGATGCGCCCATCCCGGCCGGCTTGCGTCGCGCCGCCATCGCCGTCGAATGCTTTCATAAGGCGTCACTCGTCCATGACGACATCGAAGATGAGGACGAAGGTCGCTACGGCGCCGATGACGCGGTCCATAC
>JACDDJ010000151.1:5651-8841 GCA_013817065.1 Acidobacteriota bacterium | reverse complement strand
CGGGCTGGGGTATCCAGGCGGGCCTGCCATCGACCGGCTGGCGAAGGAAGGAAACGATCGCGCGATCCGTTTTCCGGCAACCCGACTGACGCATGCCGATCGCAACGAACCGCGAGCGGGCTCAGGGGAACTGCTGCCCCCCGAAGTGGCGCGTCGAGTGGACTTCAGCTTCAGTGGCCTGAAGACCGCGGTGCTGCGGTATGTCAAAGACGCGCAGCGTCTTGTAGAGAACGATGCCCAATCGCAGGGTGACGGGCTGCCGGCCCCGCTCGTCGCCGACATCGCCGCGAGCTTCCAGCGTGTGGTCGTCGAGGCCTTGCTGGACCGAACCTTCGAGGCGGCGCAGTGGCTCGATGCCAGGAGCATCGGGATTGCCGGTGGGGTGTCGGCGAACAGCCGGCTCCGCGCCGACGCATCATCGCGCGGTGCCCGAGTCGGTCTGCCGGTGTTCGTGCCGCCGCTTTCACTCTCGACTGACAACGCCGCGATGATCGGCGCCGCCGGCCTCAGACGATTCCGGGAGGGCCGGACCGGCGCGTGGGATTTCAACGCCGAAGCGTCCCTGAGCCTCTGACGCGCCTCACACCCATGGCTACCTTTACCGACTACTTGTGGTTCAACACGACGAAGCGGCAGGAGTTCATCCGCATCACCGATGAAGTCGCCGCGATTGTGAAGAAGAGCGGAGTCACCGAGGGCATGGTCCTGGTGTCGGCGATGCACATCACGGCCGGGGTCTACGTCAATGACTGGGAGAACGGGCTGATCGCCGACTTCCAGGTGTGGCTCGAGAAACTGGCGCCAGCCGGCTTGCCTTACAAGCATCACCAGACCGGCGAAGACAATGCGGATGCACACCTGAAGCGCACCATCATGGGGCACCAGGTGATCATCCCTATCACGGCCGGAGCGCTCGACCTCGGCCCCTGGGAGCAGGTGTTCTACGCCGAGTTCGATGGCCTGCGCCGCAAGCGGGTCGTCGTCAAGGTCATGGGGGAGTAGTCCCCACGACTATAATCCTCAACGCAGGCCGTTGAGGCCGGGCCTCTTCCAAGGAGACACACGGCATGGCACTGCACAACAAGATCCTGCTCGGTCTGCTCGCCGGCGCCGTTACCGGGGTGATCGTCAACCTGACCCTCGGGTTGACGCCCACCGTCGAGTGGATCGTTCGCAATGTCAGCGAACCACTCGGCCGGGTCTGGCTGAATGCCCTGATCATGGTGGTCATTCCCTTGATCATCTCGACGCTCGCTCTCGGTGTCGCGGGGCTCGGCAGCATCAGCAAGCTGGGACGGATCGGCCTGGTGACGCTGGCGAGTTTTGTCGGGCTGACCACCATTGCGGTGGTGCTCGGATTGCTCGCCGTCAACATCGTCCGGCCCGGCGACGGGATCGACCCCGGCGTGCGCGACCGGTTGATGGCGACCTACCAGGGGCAAGCCACCAGTTCGATGGGTCTGGCAGCCGGCGCCCTCGGCGTCAACACGTTCGTCAACATCGTTCCCCGTAATCCTGTCGCGGCCGCGGCCAACGGCGAGATGCTGGCCGTGATCTTCTTCGCGCTGATGATCGGCATTGCTCTGACCACTCTCAGGCCCGACAAGGCGGAGCCGCTGCTGCGGTTTCTCGACAGCCTGGCCCACGTCACGATCGCGATCATCGAGATGGTGATGAAGTTCGCGCCCTACGCTGTCTTCGCGCTGATTTTCAGCGTCACCGCGCGGTTCGGCTTCGATCTGCTGCTCAGCCTCCTCTGGTACATGGCGACGGTCGTCGGCAGCCTTGCGGTGTTCCTGGTGCTGGGCTACTCGGTGATTCTCCGCCTGGTGGCTCGTCGGAACCCGATCGATTTCTTCCGGAAAGCCAGGATCGTCATGCTGACGGCGTTCTCGACGTCGTCTTCCAACGCGACGCTCCCGACGACGCTTCGCGTGACGGAAGACGAACTGGGCGTGCCGCCGCAGATCGCCGGCTTCGTCATTCCGCTGGGCGCGACGATGAACATGAACGGCACCGCGCTGTTCGAAGGGATCACCATCCTCTTCATTGCGCAGGTCTTCGGTCTATCGCTCTCGCTGGGACAGCAGATCATCGTTGTCCTGATGTCGGTCGTGACGGCGATCGGCGTGGCGGGGATCCCGGGTGGATCCATTCCGCTGTTGATGATGGTGCTGGCGATGGTGGGTCTGCCGGTGGAAGGGATCGCGATCGTGCTCGGGGTGGACCGCCTGCTCGACATGTGCAGGACGACGGTGAACGTCGCTGGCGACATGGTGACGGCCACCATCGTCGATCGCTTCGAAGGGGTGCCCGCACCGCCGGTGCCGTTGTCAGCGGCGGCCGGGCCGCAGAGCTAGGAGAGTGTCGATGACGCTGTCGCGTGAGGCCGGGTGGGCGCTGGTTACCGAATACACCGAGGGCGAGAGCCTGCGCAAGCACATGCTGGGCGTGGAAGCGGCGCTGACCGGCTACGCCCGCCTGTGGGGTGAGTGCGAAGAGGAATGGGCGGTGGTCGCCCTGCTGCACGACTTCGACTACGAGAAGTATCCGGACCCGGCCGATCATCCGTTTCGCGGTGTCGAGATCCTGAAGGCGCAGGGGTACCCCGAGTGGGTGACCCGGGCGATCCTGTCGCACGCCGATTACTCCGGCGTCGCGCGGGAGTCACGCCTGGAGCACGCGCTGTTTGCGTGCGACGAGATGTCGGGGTTTGTCACCGCGGCGGCGCTCGTGCGTCCATCGAAGAGCGTGATGGATCTCGAAGCCTCGTCGGTGATCAAGCGGATGAAGGACAAGGCGTTCGCCCGCGCCGTCAGCCGCGATGATCTGCGCAAGGGGGCGGAGGAGATCGGCGTGCCGCTCGATGAGCACATCACCAATGTGATCCGGTTCATGCGTGAGCGGGCTGACGCTCTGGGCCTGCGTGGAACGGCGCAGCGTCCGGACGTGTCAGCCGTCCCGAACCCGGACACCTCCAATCCCGTATAAGCTACCGCGTGCAAACAACCGAGGCTATGGCCGATACTCCTGCGCCCGCCGCCGTGTCTGATCCTGTCGTGCACCTTGACGAGGTCTCCGTCATCTACGGCAAGAACCAGGCGCTCAAGGGCATCTCCGCAAAGTTTGCCCGCGGTGCGGTCGGCCTCCTCGGCCCGAACGGCGCCGGCAAGAGCACGATGTTGAAGGC
>JACDDJ010000151.1:0-5641 GCA_013817065.1 Acidobacteriota bacterium | reverse complement strand
CCGGCCGCCGGTCGCATGACCGTGCTTGGCCTGGACGTCGCGAAGAGTCCTCTCGAGATCCGAGCGCGCATCGGCTACATGCCGGAAAATGACGCGCACATCCCCGGTATGAACGCCGTCTCCTTTGTCGCCTACTGCGGGCAGCTGGCCGGGTTGCCACCGGTCGACGCGATGCAGCGCGCCCACGAGGTCCTCTATTACGTCGGGCTCGGCGAGGCGCGGTACCGCAACGTCGAGACCTACTCGACCGGCATGAAGCAGCGCATCAAGCTGGCGCAGGCGCTCGTGCACGATCCGGATCTGCTGTTTCTCGACGAGCCGACCAACGGTATGGATCCGAAGGGCCGCGACGAGATGCTCGAGCTGATCCACGACCTCGGTCACAACAAGAACGTCAACCTGATCCTGTCGTCGCACCTCCTGCCGGACGTCGAGTTCACCTGCGATCACATCATCGTGATGGACAAAGGCAGCGTCGTCGCGCAGGGGCCGATCGACGAACTGAAAGGTCCGGCCGGTCGCGTCTTCGAGCTGAGGATCAAGGGCAACCTGCCGGGGTTCATCGAGACCCTGCGCGGCCACGGGCTCGAATGCCACTCGACCGACGAAGACGTGATGCGGGTGTTCGTGCCCGCCGGGCGGGACCAGCGCGAGATTTTCCAGCTGGCAACCTCACAGGGCGCCCAGGTGCGCCACCTCAGGCCGAGTGTCCCGACTCTCGAGGACGTCTTCGCCAAAGCGGTCGGGGACGATTAAATGCCGATTCATGACCAGAGTTACCGGCGCTACGCCGGGGCCAAAGCCGCGCTCGGCCGCTCGTGGACGGTGATTGCGAAAGCCGGGATCATGAACATGATCCGAAAGCGCGCGTTCATCGGCCTGCTCCTGTTTGCGTGGTTCCCATTTGTCGTCAGGGCCGTGCAGATCTACTTCGCGTCCAACTACGCGCAGGTCGAAGCGCTGATGGCGCCTGACGCTAAGATGTTCCGCGACTTCCTCGAACAGCAGGACTTCTTCGTCTTCGTCATGACGATCTACGTCGGTGCCGGCCTGATCGCGAATGACCGCCGCGCCAACGCGCTGCAGATCTATCTCTCGAAGCCGCTGCTCCGCGCCGAGTACATTGCCGGCAAAGCCGCGGTGCTCTTCACCTTCATCATGCTGGTCACCTGGCTGCCCGCGATTCTGCTGCTCGTCCTGCAGGTGGTCTTCAAGGGCAGCTTCACCTTCATGCGCGCCAACCTGTTCCTGTTTCCGGCGATCACGGTTGGAACGCTGCTGCAGGCGCTGGTCGCCACCTTCACGATGCTGGCGCTGTCATCGCTGTCGAAGAGCAGCCGCTACGTCGGGATCCTCTATGCCGGGATCATCTTCTTCACCGCGGCGATTTACGGCGCGATGGTGGCGATCACGGGATCGACGAGCTTGTCGTGGCTGTCGGTTGGGTCCAACGTGACACAGGTCGTCGACGTCATTTTCCGGCAGACGCCGCGCTACGCGACGCCGTGGCAGGTGTCGCTGATCGTGGTCCTTGGCCTGGTCGCCCTGGCGGTGTCGGTACTGGAGCGTCGCGTCCGCGGCGTGGAGATCGTCACATGAGCGCCCCGGGCACCCCGATTCTTACCGCGTCAAACGTTTCGAAATGGTACGGCCAGGTCATTGGCCTGAACGACGTCACCGTATCGGTCCCTCCGGGGATCACGGGATTGCTCGGTCCCAACGGGGCCGGCAAATCGACGTTCATGAAGTTGATCACCGGCCAGCTCGCGCCGAGCAAGGGCTCGATCACCGTGCTCGGCGAACCGATCTGGCGAAACCCGCACCTCTACTTTCAAATCGGCTTCTGCCCGGAACAGGACGCGTTCTACGAACGCATGACCGGGCTCGAGTGGGTCACCGCGCTCGTCCGCCTCAACGGCTTGAGCGAGAAGGAAGCCACCGAAGCGGCCACCCGGGCGCTCACGACCGTCGACCTGATGGACGCCGCCAACAAGAAGATCGGCGCCTACAGCAAGGGCATGCGGCAGCGCGTCAAGCTGGCGCAGGCCATCGTGCACGACCCGCAGTTGCTGATTCTCGATGAGCCGCTGTCGGGGATGGACCCGCTCGCCCGGCGCAAGACCATTCGCATGATCCGCGACTGGGCCCGCGCCGGCCGCAGCGTCATCGTCTCGAGCCACATCCTGCACGAGATCGAGTCGATGACCGCCAACATCCTGCTGATCAACAACGGCCGGATCCTGGCGGAAGGCGACGTCCATCACATCAGGGACCTGATCGACGAGCACCCCCACACCGTCTTCGTGCGGGCGCAGGATCCACGCGGCCTCGCGCGGGACTTCATCGACCGCATCGACGTCCGAAGCCTGCGGTTCGAGGCAGGCGCGGTGGTCATCGAGACCGGCAAGCCGGACGCCTTCTACACCCGTGTTACCGAGCTCGCGGCAAGCGGCGAATACGGCACGATTGACGAGGTCACGTCCCCCGACGATAACCTCGCGGCCGTCTTCCAGTACCTGGTGAAGTAATGATCGAACCGACGACCGCGATGGAACCCACGACCGCAAGGGCGCCCCGCCCTCTGCCGCCCGCACCCGGATACCTGACGTCCTCACTGCGGGTCATGGATCTCTCGATCGGCGAGATGCTCTGGTCCCGTCGCACGGTCTTCATGTTGCTTATCGTCGGAGCCCCGGTGCTGATTGCGCTGGTTCTGCGCGCGCTGGTCAGCCTCGGCGCGCCGGTCCTGAACGGGCCGAACAACGTCCGCATGACTGGTCCGGCGATCTTCGGGATGATGATCTGGATCTTCTATCTCAGGTTCACCGTCCCGGTTCTGGGCGTGTTCTACGGCACCTCGCTCATTGCCGACGAAGTCGAAGACAAAACGATCACATATCTCTTCAGCCGCCCGATCCCCAAGGGAGCGGTTCTGATCGGGAAGTATCTGGCCTACCTGGCCTCGACGGTATTCGTCGTACTCCCATCTGTGATGCTGGTGTACCTGCTGGTGGTGCCGATCCAGGGGAGCCTCGGCGGATCGTTCCTGGACCTGGTCAAAGACCTGACGCTGCTCGCACTCGGACTCTCGGTGTACGGGGCGGTGTTTGCATTCATCGGGGCGAAGTTCAAGCGTCCCCTTCTGATCGGGCTGGTCTTCATCTTCGGCTGGGAGCAGGTAGCGCTCGCGCTGCCGGGCTATATGAAGTACTTCACCGTTGCGTATTACCTTCAGGCGCTGGTGCCGCACGCAATGCCGAATGACGGCGCGATGAGCCTCATCCAGAACATTTTTCGAGAGACCCCTGGCTTGATGACCAGCTTGCTGGGCCTGGCGGTGATCTGGGCCGTGTTCCTGGCCCTGGCGACCCGGGTGGTCGAGCGCCGGGAGTACGTGCTCGAGCAGTAAACCGTCCGGTTCCGGGCACTTGCGGAACTTTTTACGCTCAGCATCGGTATAATCCTCCAGAGGGCCACGCGAATGACAAAGAAAACCCGTTACTTTATGGCTGGTTCGGCGGCAGTGCTCGGGGTCGGCCTGTGCACCGGTCTTATTGCTTTCTACGCAGGCGGATTCGAGGCCGTTTCGGCGGCACCGGTAGCCAACGAGCTTCGGTATGTGCCGGCCAATTCGACGGTTATCGCCTATGCCGATGTCCGTTCGATCATGGATTCCGAGCTTCGGACGAAGCTGAAGGCAGCCATCCCGATGCACGAGCAGGGGCAGGCAGAGTTTCTCGCCCAGACCGGCATCGACATCGAACGCGACATCGACTACATCGTAGCGGCCGGTTCGACCGGCAACACCCAGGCCCCGCTCGCCGGCGGCCTCGTCGTTGCCCGCGGCCGGTTCAATGATACGCAGCTCGAGGCGCTCGCCCGTGAGCATGGCGGTCAGGTCGAGGACTACAAGGGCAAGCGCTTGATCCACTCGCCGGCCAACGAGAGCGGACACCAGATGACGCTGGCGTTCCTTGAAGCCGGCCTCGTCGCCATCGGCACCAAGACGACAGTGCAGGGTGCGATCGACGCACAGCTGACGTCGCATTCGATCACGTCGAACGCCGAGATGATGGGGATCGTCGCCGACATCGCCAGCAACAACAACGCGTGGGCCGTCGGTCGGTTCGACGCCATCGCCGCCCAGGCCAATCTGCCGACCGAGATCGCCAGCCGGATGCCGCCGGTTAAGTGGTTCTCCGCAGCGGGTCACGTCAACGGCGGGATCACCGGCACCCTCCGCGCCGAAGCCACCGACGAGGCATCGGCCGACCTTCTCCGCCGCCAGGTCAGCGGTGTTCTCGCCCTCGGCGAGATGGTTGCGAAGTCGGACCCGACCGCGGGCGCGCTCATCAAGTCGCTGCAGATGTCAGGCTCGGGCAAGACGGTCGCGCTGTCGTTCGCGCTGCCGGCTGAGGTGCTCGCTCTGATTCCGCAGATGGCGGGTGCCCACCAGCAGATCCAGTAGAACCGACAGAACGGGTACGAAGGCCAGGGAAGAACGCCTCCCCTGGCCTTTTTCCATTTGCGGCCTGGCTTCGACTTCCATCTTCCATTTGCCATTCGCTGCGTGTACCCTTCGTCCCATCCGTGGCGGACTTCGTTTTCTTCTATGGCACGCTGATGGCCGGCTTCGACCGGCGCCGGCGCGCGGGCATCGACACCAAGCTCACGTACCGCGGCCGCGGTTCGATTCGCGCGTCATTGTTCGACCTGGGGATCTATCCGGCCGCAATCCCGGCTCCGGAAGGTGTCGTCTGGGGTGAGGTCTACGAGATGACGGAGCAGGATGCCGTCCTCGCCGCACTCGACGACATCGAGGGCTACCGCCCTGACGATCCCGACAAAAGCCTGTATGCCAGGTCGGCGGCGGAAGTGACGATGCCGGGTGGCAGCGTCGAGCAGGCATGGGTATATTTCTACAATGCACCGCTCGGCAAAGCGCCGCGCATCGCCTCCGGCGACTACCTCGAACATACCAAGGTCAGATAGGGAAGCCATGACACGAACCCGGGCGCTGAGCGCCGTGGCAGCGCTCACGATGTTCTTCGCAGCCGCACCGGCTGCACAGGCCCAGACCGCGGCCGGCAGCGATCTCGACCCCCGGATCCAGAAGCTCATCGCGTCGGTCTCCGAAGAACGCATGAAGGCGCTGCTGACGAAGCTTTCGAGCTTCACGACGAGGAACACGATGTCGGATCCCGACCTGCCGAACGGTCTCGGTGCGGCACGGCAGTGGATCCTCGACGAGATGACCCGGACGAGTCCGAAGTTGCAGGTCGGTTTCGACACGCACATGATCCCGGCGAGCGGGCGCATCACCACGGAAGTGGAGCTTCGCAACATCATCGCGGTGCTCCCCGGAAAATCGCCGCGGCGAATCTATGTCAGCGGTCACTACGATTCGCTGAATATCCCGGGGCAGGGCGGGCGTGCAGAGGGCACGGCGCCCCAGGGGCAGGGTGCCGGACGTGCCTACCAGGGAGCGACCGCGCAGACGGCTGCCGGCAATACGCAGGCGGCCGGCCGGGGCGCGGGTGCCGCGGCTGCCGGGCAGGATGCGGCCGCCGGCCGCGGACGAGGTCAGCAGCCTCCGCCGAACTACAACGTGGTTGCGCCGGGTGCAAACGACGATGGCAGC
>JACDDJ010000150.1 GCA_013817065.1 Acidobacteriota bacterium | reverse complement strand
CCGCACGCACGGTTTGAACGGGGGTCTTACCCACATCCGGCTGGGCAACCAGACCGGAGACAGTAGGATCTACCAATGAAATACATTGGATGGCTGGCGCTGGTCACGCAACTCCTCCCGCCTTCGCCCGGGGTGACCTTGGGCCTCGGCGCGGCAGGCTCAGTCCACGTCGGGGAGGACCGCCTCGTCCATGCTGACCCGAAGGGACTGTCGCTCGTCGAGCCGCATCTGTCGATTGATCCCTCGGATCCTCGGCGCATGGTGGCGGGCGCGATGGTGGCGCGACCTGATGGGACCTGCGCCGTTGCCGGCTTCACGTCGCATGACGCCGGCAGGACGTGGGCCCGTCCCGACTTTCCAGTGCTGGACGGCGGCGATATCTGGACGGCGGTTCTACCGGGCGGAGAGTGTGTCTCCGCGCTGCTTTCAGGCGACCGATCCGAACTGCACCTGTTCGTCTCACCCGACGGCACGCTGCTCGTGCCGTTCGCCGACTACCGCCGCCCGGGCACGCGCCGTCGTCTCGAAAGCAGCCGCGACTGGGTCGTGTCGTCGACTGACGGCGGGCGCACGTTCTCTGAGCCGATGCTCATCTCTGAATCCTGCAACGGCGCTGGTGGATGGTCTTCACTTGCCGCGGGCGTAATCCCGGGCGGGACGGGTGAGCGCGTCTACCACGTCTGCACGGCACAGCAGTTCGACGGCATCCTGCTCCGCAGTTCAGATACCGCGGGCGACGGGTGGACGGATGAAGTCAGGATCGATCGTCCAGGGGGCATCTCTCCGTACACCAGGACACCGGCAATCGCGGTGAACGCGCAAGGCATTGTGGGTGTCGCCTGGTATGACGGACGCGACGACCGGTCGGTGATCAAGGGTAGCCTCCGCTGCCAGGACATCTACTTCGCAGCCTCGCTGGACGGCGGCCGGACGTTTCTGCCGGAGGTGAAGGTCTCGTCGGCGAAAACGTGTCCCTCCGATCAGCGAAACATCGCCACGGCGCTCCGCTTTCCCGCCGGCGGTGAGTACATGGGGCTCGCCGCTGCACCCGACGGCACCTTCCACCTGCTTTGGGCCGACAGCCGCGACGGCGTGTACCAACTGCGAGGTGCGACAGCTTCGACGCACACGGCGGCGCAGCCGAACGGCGGGGGACATCGCGAAAGTGGGCGCGAGTCGTGGCAGAAGGTCAGCGAGATCTTCGAAGCCATGCAGGTGAAACCTGGTGCCGTCGTCGCCGACATCGGCGCCGGGGACGGCTTCTTCACATCACGACTAGCCAAAGCAGTCGGCAGCGATGGGCGCGTTCACGCGGTGGACGTTGCCGCCGACGCACTCCGACGCCTCCGCAAGCGGGTCGAGGACGATGCGCTGGCCAATGTCAGTGTGATCGAGGGATCCGTAGAGGATCCGAGGCTGCCGGACGGTTCGCTCGACGCCATTCTCATCGTGAACGCGTATCACGAGATGACCGCCCCCCAGGCGATGCTGGCGAAGATGAAGGCGGCCCTCAGACCGGGCGGACGGCTCGTCATCGTGGAACCAATCGCGCCGTCGCGCCGTGAGCGAACGCGCCAGGATCAGACACGCAACCACGAGATCGCCGCCGCGTTCGTCCGTGCGGACGCTCGCGCCGCCGGATTCCGCGAGGTCGTCCTTCGCGATCCCTTTACGGCCCGTCCGCAGGACAGGGCCGAGCAGTGGATGCTCGTGCTCACACCACAAACCCAGGAAACAAACGACCGGGCCGCCGAGGTCCGCAGCAAAGGAGTCCCCAGATGATCCGTATGTCTCTACTCTCAATCGCTTTCACCGCGCTCGCCGTCCTGCCTCCGTCGCTGCGTCCGGAGACTGTCGTCAAAGTGAACGGATGGTTCTCGGACAAGGATTGCGCCGCCGCCAAGGTGAAGGGCGAGGAGGTCACGCCGAACGGAACCGCATGCGTGAAGAAGTGTCTCGATGACGGCGCGGCAGCTGTGTTCGTGGACCCAAAGGCGCGCGAGCTATACGAGGTCCGCGACCACGTAACCGTGAAGGATGACGTCGGTTACTACCTGGAACTGACCGGTGTGGTGGACGAGAAGGCGAAGACGATTTCGGTGCGGTCGGTGAAGCGCCTTGGCGACGTCGTCCAGATGTGCGCTCGGCCGGCGAAGAAGTAGAGCCTGCTAGATCTCGGGCTCGGCGGCGTAGGGCTCGAGCTTCTCAGCGACCTCGTCGGGGATCTCGGCGGCACGCATTGTTCCGTCCGCCTGCCTGCGGACGCAGATGGTCGTCATGGTGCCGACCGCGATCACGCTCTTTCCACGGACGAGCGTGAACTCGTACTCGATCGTCCGGGTCTTCAGTTCCGCGATCCGCACCCACACTTCGAATTCCTCTTCGAAGCGGAGCGGGTTGCGGAACTCGAGCGCGGCATTCAGGCGCGGCCAGCCGATGTCGCTCCCGCGCTGCACGATCGAGATCCCGACCTCTCGCCACAGCGCGTGTTCCGCCTCCTCGACGTAGCGGAACATGTTGGCAAAGTGGACGATGCCGGCAAGATCGGTTTCGGAGAACTGGACGCGGCGCTTATAGCGGAACTCGTTGGCCATGCGATGCGTAGTAATTTTCGCATATCGAGGCCATCGCAGACTCAGCGGGCGTCAACTACGCAACTGCGCAACTGCCAACTACGCAACTACCAACTACCAACGCCCAAGTTCCACCGCCCAAAGCTGAAGCCGCCGGCCTATTCCATCTTCCATTTTCCTTGTCCGCCCCGCGCAGCGGGCCTACTCCGAGCGCAGCGCGGCCGCCGGATCCACCTTCAGCGCCCGCAGTGCAGGCACCAGGCTGCCGGTCAATGTCATCAGGGCGGTGATGAGGACCGCGGCAGCATAGGTGGCCGGGTCATTCGGCTGCACGCCGGCGAGGAGCGTGTCGAAGCCGCGCGCTGCCGCATATGCCACCCCGAGTCCGACCGCACCGCCGATCAGGGCGAGCAGGGCGCTCTCGTTCAGGACGAGGCGGAGGACGCGGACGCGGGTGGCGCCGAGTGCCATCCGAACGCCGATTTCCTGGCGGCGCTGAGAGACGCCAAACGACAGCAACCCGTGGAGCCCGATCGCGGCGAGCAGCATCGCCATCCCGGCAAAGAGGGCGAGCACGGCCGTCTGCGTGCGACGCGGAGCCGTCTGCAGGTCCACCACCTCCTGCATCGTCTGCAGGTCGGCGATCGGGAGTTCCGGGTCTACCGCACGCACGATCTGCCGGATCGAGCCGGCAAGCGCCAGGGGATCGCCGGACGTCCGGACCAGCAGGTCCTTTGGCGCGTAGAAGGGGAGCCAGCCGTCCCTGACCTGCTTGTGCGGAACGTAGACCTGCGGCTCGCTGATCTGCTCGAGGCCGCGGACTCGAACGTCGCCGGCGATCCCGACGATCGTTCGCTCGTGGAACGCGATCGTGAACGTCCGTCCGATGGCATCGCCCTGGGGCCAGTAGCGTTTGGCGAACGATTGGCTGACGACCGCCACGAACGGCGCCTCGAAGGTGTCAGACGAAGAGACGTCACGGCCCGTCAGCAGCGGAACACCGAGCGCGGAGAAGTAGCCGGGCGTGAGAAACCGCAGGCTGGCGGTGTGAACGTCCGCGGCGTCACGCTGCGGGTCGACGCCCGGCATCTCGACGGCCCAGATCCCGCCACGCATCACCATCGGCGTGAAGCTGGTGTAAGCCGCCGCGGTCACGCCCGGCAGGGCCTGAACGTTGCTCACAACCCGTTCGTAGAACTGGGAGCGCGAGGCAGTCGACTTATATCGCTCGATCGGCAGCGCCGTGCGGAGCGTGAGCACGCCTTCCGCCTTGAACCCGGGGTCCGTTGCCTGGACGCGGACCAGGGCTCGCACCAGCAATCCCGTCGACACCAGCAGGACGATCGACGCGCCGATCTGCGCGGTTACGAGAACTGCGCGCAACCGTTCGCGTCCGCCGACTGCACCGCGTGCACCTTCGCGCAGCGACACGGCCTGCGCCGACCGGCTGATGCGCCAGGCCGGCAGGACGCCGAAGGCAACGCCGGTCAGAATCGTGACTCCAGCCGCGACCAGCAGGACTCGTGGATCCAGCACCGTCGCGTCCGGCACCGGCAGTGTGGTGGGCACCAGACGCGCCAGCAGCGGGGTTGCGAAGTAGGCGAACGCCACGCCCGCGGCACCACCGGCGAGCGACAGCACGAGGCTTTCGGTCAGGAGCTGGCGCGTGAGGCGTTCGCGTCCAGCGCCCAGTGCCGAACGGACGATAAGCTCACGGCGGCGGGCGGCGAAGCGCGTCAGGAGGAGACTCGCGAGGTTCGTGCACGCGATGAGCAGGAGGCAGATCGAAGCGCCCGTCAGGATCCGTATCAACAGCCGCGACTGCCAGCTGACCTGGTCGCCAAGAAGTCTCAGCGTCGCCCGCGTCTGCCCGTTCTCCCTGGGGCGCAGCTGTTCGAGCGCGGCCATCACTCCGTCCATCTCGGCCCGGGCCGCTTCGAGCGTGACGCCAGGCTTCAGTCTCCCGAGCACGCCAAGGAAGTTGTTGTCGGCATCCTCGAACCACGAGGGGCCGAGCGTCAGCGGCACCCACAGTTCCGTCGCACGGTTCGGAAAGTAGAAGTCCCGGGGCATCACGCCGACGATCGTGTAGGTGTCGTCGTCGAGCCGCACGGGATGCCCAATGACGCCGCGATCCCCGCCGAAGGCACGCAGCCAGAGGCGATGGCTGATGACGACCGCGTTCGGGCCGCCGAGTGTGGCTTCCTCGCTGGTGAAAAGCCGGCCGAGAGAAGGCTGCACGCCGAGCATCGGCAGCAGGGGACCGGTCAAGGCGACGCCGGCGACGCGCATCGGTTCGGCGCCCACCATGTTCACCGGGAGGTCCATATAGGCTTCGAGCTGCGTGAAGCTGCGAGACCTCTCCGTCCAGTCCCGGTAATTGAGCGGGGACGGCTCGAGCTGCGGGTAGCCTGGAACGTTTTCCCAGGCGCGGACGAGCGTCTGCGGCGTGTCGAAGGGGAGCGGACGAAGCAGGACGCGGTCGGTCACCGAGAACACGGCCGTCGTGGCGCCAATTCCCAGCGCCATCACGAGGACGGCAGCGATCGCGAAGCCGGGCGTCCGCGCCAGCGTCCGCCGCGTGTAGCGCAGATCCTGCGACAGAATGTCGAGATGGACGCGGGGCGCGGTCGTGAACGCGTCGCGCAGGGCTTCGATCAGTAGCGCGACGCGGCCGCCCGCCCCGGCCATCCGGCGTCGCTCAGCAAACAGCCGGCGCATTTCGTCGCCGTACTCGTTCCGGAACGAGGCCGGGTACAGACGCAGGAGGAGCCCGAAGAGGCGCATCACGCCTTGCCCGGCGCAAATCCGCTCTGTCGCGCGAGCCGGACGAGTTGGGTGAGGCGGCGCGCCTCTGCCTTGGCAACGGCCTCACCAAACGACGTGAGCAGGTAGTACCGCCGCCGCTCATCGTCTTCGTCTGGCGCCGGCCGCCGGCGGCTCTCCTCGATCAGCCCCTGCTCCTGCATGCGCTGCACGGACCGGTAGAGTGTGCCGGCACTCAGGCGCACCTCGCCATCGGTGCGCAGCAGAACATCCTGGATGATGGCGTAACCGTGCCGTTCTTCGGCCGCCAGCGCGAGAAGAATGTGAAACGTAGCCGGTGGCAGGGGGAGAAGAGACTCGACTTCAGCGGGATCAATGTGCACACGGAGAATGTATGCACACAGGATATAGTTGTCAAGCGCCGCGGCCGGCGCCGAACCTCTCAGGCCTTCTCGTCTTCGACCGTTTCCTCTGCCTCTTCTTCGGGGTCGATCTGCCACTCGGCCAGTGGCTGCGGGCCCGGTTTGATGTGGGCGATATCCGGATCGATCCCATCGGCTGCGCGCGGTGACCCGGCGGTCGGCTTGTCGGCGCGCCGCGCTTCCTTCATCTTCTGCTTTTCCATGCGCGCTTTTTCACGTTCGCGCTTCATTAAAGTTGGTCGGGATCTCTGTGCCATGGAACTCCTGCGGCTATTTTACCTGAGGTTCCCTGCTGGTGCCGAGTCCCGGTCTGAACCTGCTTCGTTCTGCGCCCGCGAGGTCCGCCGCTATACGGAGTGGGCGAAGGGCGGCCATGCACTGAATGTATTGACTCCCATCGGGCAGCCGTCCACTGCGTCATACATCCTGAAGTTTCAGCGGGTACGCGGTTTGCCCTTGGAAAAAGAATGGCTAAGACACGCAAACGAAATACGGGAGAGACTCCGCGCGAATTTGTTGGAGCTTCCCAGGCAGATACCGCTCCAGCATCGCCCCAGCCCGAGCCCGGCATAGCAGCCGCGTTCGAAGGCCCAACCAGCGAGGAAGCCGAACGGATTGGAGAGCCACAGTCGGGAGACGCATGGGCTCCTCAGTCGACCGGTGACACGACGGCAGCAGCATCCGATCGCGATCGGATTGCCGCTCGCGCCTACGAGATCTACCTCGAGCGAGGTGGCTCGGGCGGCGACTCGATGGAGGATTGGCTCGCAGCCGAGCGCGAGTTTGCCAGCCGGACTCGCCACCAAGGCAACTCCCCGGAGTAGCGCATGGCCCGCTGGGTTCGAGCAGGTGAAAGCTCGACAAGCCTCGGCTGGAGCATTTTCTGCAGGCCTTACCTCCGGGCGTCCGGCATGTGCTGGAGTTCCGTGAGCCGGCTTGGTATGCGGACGAGGTATATGCGTATTTCAAACGATGTGGGTGGGCATGCACCGCGCGACGCGGTGACGCTTCGCCGCCTGCTGGAGGCGACTGGATGACGGGGCAGCAGAGGTTCTTGATCGGCCTGGCCGCGGGCGCCGGAGCAGTGGGACTCGCAGCACGGGCGATGCGCAACCGTCACGCCATCTCATTCGACGGCCGTGTCGTGGTCATCACCGGTGGTTCGCGCGGGCTTGGGCTGGTGCTGGCGAGGCAGCTCGCCGCCGAGGGAGCCCGGCTCTGCCTCCTCGCCCGCGATCGTGAGGAGCTGGATCGGGCGCGCGCACAGCTCCCCGAGGAGGCGGAGGTCATGACGATCCGCTGCGACGTCCGGCGCCGCGCCGACGTCCGCCTGGCGATGGACACGATCCTCGAGAAGTGGATGGCGGTTGACGTCCTCATCAACAACGCCGGCGTGATCCAGGTGGGTCCGCTCGAGCACATGGCGCACGAGGATTTCGAGAACGCGATGGCGACCCACTTCTGGGGGCCGCTCCACATGATGTTCGAGGCCGTACCCTCGATGCGGCGCCGATCCTTCGGACGGATCGTGAACATCTCGTCGATTGGCGGAAAGATCGCCGTCCCGCACCTCGCGCCCTACAGCGCGAGCAAGTTCGCGCTGGTGGGTCTTTCCGATGCGGTGCGCGCGGAGCTCGACCAATACGGCATCCGCGTGACGACCGTGTGTCCGGGTCTGATGAGGACAGGGAGTCCGCGAAACGCCGATATCAAGGGCCAGCACGAACTGGAGTACGCCTGGTTCGCGATCTCTGACTCGACTCCAGGACTAACGATATCGGCGGACCGCGCCGCGGCAAAAATCATCGAGGCATGCCGCTACGGCGATCCGGAACTGACGCTGACGGTGCCGGCGAAACTAGCCGTCCGGATGAATCACGTCGCACCCGCGACCATGGCGCGCGCGATTGCCCTCGTCAACAGGCTGCTGCCCGGTCCCGCCGGAAAAGAAGGCGATCGTCATCGCCGCGGTCGCCAGAGCGAGACCAGGATGACTGCCCTCGCGACTGTGCTCACACGAAGGGCCGCCGTCGCCAACAACGAAGAATAGGCGACCCTGGATCTGAGTTCGCTCGATCGCTGCTGCAGAAATGGTAGATGGTAGATGGTAGATGGTAAAGCGTCGGATTCGGGCGGTGTCGCTCGGCACCGAGCTCTTTACCATCTTCCATCAGCGCGCGTCAGCGCGCTGTTTGTCCCGTCTCAACCAGGCCCTTGAACCGCTGAAGATCTTCGCGGATCTGGGTGGCGGCGTCGGCGCCCATCAACCGTGCAACCGCATCGCCGACTTTCCCGAGCGGCGGGCTGTACTGCAGGCGCACCCGAACCCGCGTGCCGCCGCCCGCCTCTTCGAAGTTCACCGAGCCGGCGCTGACGACGTCGGCGCCTTCGAGTGAGCGCCAGCCGATCACCTGGTCGGCTACCTCGTTGATGATCTCGGCGTTCCACTCAACCGTTGATCCGGCCGGACCCTTCGCCTGCCAGCGTGAGAGTGTGTCGGTGATGCGCTCGACCGAGTGCAGGTGGGTCATGAACCGGGGCAGGTTCTCGAGGTTGCGCCAGAAGCGATAGAGCTCGGAGACCGGCCGCGCGATGGTCACGCTCTCTTCGACGATCACGCCGGCGCTGCCGCCGAGCGCCTGGCGTGTATCACTCCCGGTGCCGGCCGTGTTGACGCCCAGCATCTGGTAGGTGTCGCAGTGGCCGGTCATACCCCTGCGGAACAGCAGTGCGCCCAGCCCGGCGAGGGCCCACCCGGGCACTCGTCCTTTGCTGATGCCGTATGCCGCGAGGCCGACGCCCCCGGCCATCGAGGCCCACCGCTCGGCTTCACTGATGTTGCGACCCTGACGCACGCGCAGTTCGCGCGCATCCTCCGGAAACTGCAGTTCCATGTAATCCATACGTTGCTCCTACATCCCCGTCCGGTTGCCCGGACTCGCGGTCCAGGAGGGGGAGTCGCTCGCCGGGAAGGACTCCTCGGCCGCGTCGCCGACCACGTCTTTGGGCCCATACCCACGATCGCGAATCGCGCGGTCGAGCCACCCGCGCGCGCCGCGGAAGTCATGGCGGCCCATTGCGGCACGAACCGTC